>CALMXF010000423.1 GCA_937870985.1 uncultured Chloroflexota bacterium | reverse complement strand
GATCGAAAGAGCGAGATCGAAAGGCGAGACAACTGCGTGGACAACATCATCATCGGCGAAGTCCGGCTCGCCGGATTCGACGGGGTACCGGATGGCTGGGCAGCCTGCGACGGACAGCGGCTCCCGATCGCCGAATATCGAGCTCTCTTCGCGGTAATCGGCACGACCTACGGCGGAGATGGGCGCACGACATTCGCGCTGCCCGACCTTCGCGGCCGGGTGGCCATCCACAACGACAGCGCGGGCCTTGCCCTCGGCGCATCTGGCGGCGCCGAGCGTCACGCACTGGCGCTTGCCGAGTTGCCGGCGCACCAGCATGAGCTGCTGCTCGCGCCACCGGCGGCGGACGGAGTCGGTAGCGAGGCAGTCAGCTACCTGACCGATTCCGCAGTAACCGAGATCGGATGGACTGACGCGCATCTCACGGCTGCGAGCGTCGCCGGGCACGACAACATGCAGCCGTATCTCGGCCTGATATTCATGATCGCGCTCGGCAGGTCACAGGCGACGCGGCACTGAGGAGGGAGTCGAGCGATGTCATATTCTGGGGAAATCCGTTTCTTCGCCGGGAATGTCCCACCCGCCGGCTGGGCGTTTTGCCACGGGCAGACGGCGCAGATCGACGCCGCGCGTCAACTTCATGCCGCGATCGGAACACGCTTCGGAGGCGATGGGCGGACGACATTTCGGCTGCCCGATCTGCGGAGTCGTGTGCCAGTCCACCGGTCGGAACGCATCGGTGTCGGAACGGTCGGCGGGGCCGAGTCCGTCGCGCTTGCTGAGGCAGAGATCCCGCGCCATACCCACGGCTTGCCGATCGCCACGAGCGTCGGGAAGGCCGGCCAATCGAGCAGCCGGGCGCTCCTTGTTACCGACGGTGGCGGCAGCGGAGTCGATGTCCGCCTCGGCGCGATGACGAGCAACGGCCTTGGCACGACCCACCCGAACATGCAGCCCTACCTGGCGCTGAACGCCATCATCGCCCTCAGTGACGAAGCTGACGGACCGTTCATCGGGGAAGTGCGAGTCCTTGCCGGAGCGGCTGCGCCGGATGGCTGGGCGCGCTGCGATGGGCAGGGGCTGGCAATCGACGAGTTCGGCGACCTCTACTCGGTTATTGGCACAACCTTTGGAGGCGACGGGCGCAAGGCGTTCGCGCTACCCGATCTGCGCGGGAGAGTTGCGATCGCCGCCGGCCGCGGCCCGGAGCTCACGACCCGTTGGCTCGCTGAATCAGGCGGCGAGATGACGGTGGCGCTTCGCGAGGATCAGGTTCCGACCCACGAGCATGACGCGTCGATCCGCGTGGCAACCGCTCCTGGCACGCGGTCACTTATGGCGTCGTCGGCCGGCGTCGCAATCAGCGCGATCGGAGCGGCATCGCAACATGCTGTTCCAGTTGTCACCGAGCGCATCGGCGGATCGGACGGTCACTCCAATCTGCAACCCTACATGGCGCTGACCTACATCATCGCCTGCCGTGGCAGGCTACCCGAGCCGGACTAACGAGCCAGACGACGCGAAGAGGGGTCTGTAATGAAGGTTGATATCGGTAACGTCAAGCTCGCCCGGCGCGATTTCCTCAAGATCACGTCTGCGTCGGCAGTGACTGGGACACTGGTCGGCGCATCGGCATCGATCCAGCCGCTGCCGAGATTTGGCCAGATCGCCCACGCTGCGACAACAGCTGCGCCGCGCGTCGCAATCGGCTACTGGGATGGGCGGCTCGATTCGTCGTTCATCGACGCGAGAGAGGTCCAGCCGGCCCGCAGCGGAGCCACCACCGCGCACATCACCGTGACCGTCGGCTGCGATCCGTCGGAGCTCACCGGTTGGAATGGCTACCGCTCGACCGGGCTTCGCCTCGATCTGCGGCCAGCCCACGACGGCGCGCTTGATATCTGGCGACATCAGGCAGGGCCAGTCACAAACACAAGCCCGCTCGCCCGCGTCGACATCCCGCTGGACACGGAGGCCGGCCTGCGGGGCTGGATCGACTATCGGGCGGCAGATGGCACGGCGACAACCCCATTCAGGATCGGGGCCGGCGGCGAGCTGCAGAGTGGCGCCTATCTGATCATGCTATCCAGGCCACGGTCACTCGCGAGTGTGGATTGGTCATCACTACGCCTGCGAGCGATTGATGGCGGCAATGCGCTGGAGCTGCGAGACGGCATCGGCAAGGTCGTTACACAGCCACACGTCATCGCTGAGGTGATTCTCGGCTAGTAGGCTTGCCGCCGCGCCAGAACGGCACGGCGGCAAGCCCACTGGCCCTAGCTGGCGTCGAGTGGAGCAGTAAAGAAGTAGACCAGCTCCTTGGCGTGCGCGCGGGCATCGGAGAGGCGGATCGACTCGTCCGACCCGTGCGCCTTCGATTCCTTTTGCCGGCCATTGCCGACCGTCGCGAACTGGTCGGTCCCGAGGACTTGGGCAACGTAGGCCATGTCGGTCGAGCCGCCAGAGCCGGACCGAATGAAATCCTCGTCCTTGTAGCCCTGCACGAGCTTCAATGCCTCAACCAGACGCTTCGCGCCAGGTGAATCCGGCGACTGGTAGTACGACGGGTAGGCGTGCATGAACGAGACATCGACTGAGAGAGCCTGCGACTTCTCCAGTCCGCGGTCGACTGCCTCGCGGATCTCGGCTGCGACGTCCTCGTATTTCTCCTCGGGAATATACCGGCGATTGACGACGAGCGATGCCGTGGCCGGCACGATGTTCGACTTTACGCCGCCCCCGACGATATCCAGGTTGAACATGGGCCGGAGGTTCGACGGCGCGCCGGGAGCTGGCGCTAGCGGCAATTCCGAACGGCGCGACTCCACTTCGTGCTTGAGCGTCATCAACTCATTGAGGATCGGGATCATCTCCTCAATCGCGTTGATGCCGAGGTAGTTCGCGCCGGAGTGGCACGAACGGCCATGAACGGTGATCGTCACATCGACTGCGCCGTTCGATCCGAGTCGGAGCAGTGGGTCCTGCCCGCCCTCCATGCAGAGCACTGGCGCGGTAACGTAGCCCTCGAGCGCCAGATGATAGAGGCCGGGATAGACGCCGATCTCCTCGTCGGTGCAGAGGACGACATTGAGGTCCCAGACGGGCTCGATGCCCTGCTGCTGCATGACATCGAGAGCGGTAAGCAGCGTTGCGATCGTGCCCTTCATGTCAGCAATGCCACGCCCATAGATGCGACCATCGACGATCTCAGCGCCGAACGGATCGTACGTCCAGCCTTCCTCGATTGGCACTGTGTCCATGTGAGCGTAGACGGTCAGTGGCGGCTTGCCGTTGTTCAGCCGCGCGACCAGGTTGATGCGTTCGCCCTCCAGCGGCAAAGGAATCAGGGCGACCTTTTCCGGAGGAATGACGACACGAGTCGTTTCGAAGCCGAGGCGCTGGAACTCCGGCTCGACGAGATCGAGGAGTGTGTCGTAATTCAGCCCCGGCGGGACGCAGTTGTCGATCGCAATGATCGCGCGAAGCCGCTCGATAAGCCTGTCCTCCTGTGCGTCCACGGCCGCAAACGCATTCGTGAAGTCCATAGAGCTCTCCTCCCGTGCCAGCTGCCGAAGCGCAGCGCCGCCATCATACTGGAGATATATCCGAACTCAGCACTGGGCTCAGCGTCGGAGCGCAGGCAATACGCGCTCGCCAAGCAGGCGGATGCCACCCTCGGCGGTGATGCCGTGCGGGGTGCCAAACTCGATCCGCGTCGCCCCTGCCGCGAAGATCGCCTCGCACTGTTCGATCACTTGCGTGGGCGTACCGGCAAAGGCAAAGCGATCGAGCAGATCGTCGGGGATCAGCCGGCCGGCTCTCGCCGGATCGCCGGCCGCAACGAGCGCGTCGATTCGCGCCGCCAGCTCCGGATCGACTGTGACCGTTGGATCCAGCGGCGCGACGACCGGCAGAT
>CALMXF010000422.1 GCA_937870985.1 uncultured Chloroflexota bacterium | reverse complement strand
TCAACGGCGTGGGACCAGGGGTACGATTCCGCCCGGGGGGAAGCGGTGATTGGAAGGAATCCAAAAAGAAAAAGCGGCAAGCGAAGGGACCGGCCCATGGGGTCATTCTACCAAAGGGACGGAAGGGGATCGGTTTTATCGACGGGCGGGGGCCCGCGCGAGCAACAGGTCGAACCGGTCCCGTTCCCGGTGAAAGGTGCCGGAAACAAAAGCGTTCCCGTCTTTGTCCGCGGCCACGCCCCAGCCGAGCGTCTGGCCGGCCAGCCAGCCGACGTTCGGCGCTTCGATGATCGCATAGAGCATCGAGGCCAGGCCGCCGATCGAAAGGAGCGCGCCGACCGGGTCGAGCCGCGACGCCTCCGGATCCTTCGACTCCGGCACGACCAGGATCGCGCCGAGGATCGCGACCGCGATGATCGGGACGTTGATCAAGAAGATCGAGCCCCACCAGTAGTGTTCGAGCAGCCACCCGCCGATGACCGGGCCGAGCGGGACGCCGAGGCCGACCGTCGCCGCCCAGATGGCGATCGCCTTCGGGCGCTCCTCACGGGGGAAGACGTTGACCAGGATCGAGAGCGTGGCCGGCATGATGAACGCCCCGCCGACCCCCATCAACGCGCGGGGGGTGATCAGGGTGCCGGCCGAGCCGGACCAGGCGGCGAGCAGCGAGCCGCCACCGAAGATCACGAAGCCGGTGAAGAGCGCCAGTCGCCGGCCATAACGGTCGCCGAGCGCGCCGGCCGTCAACAGCAGGCCGGCAAAGACCAGGACATAGGCGTCAACGATCCACTGCAGCTCGGAGTTGGTCGCGTCGAGGTCGCGCACCAGCGTCGGCAGCGCGACGTTGAGAATCGTGTTGTCGAGCGAGATCACCAGCAGGCTGACGCAGAGGACGGCCAGTGTCCACCAACGTCGCTCGAAGGCGTCAGAACGCATCACAGGTCATTCCTATCGCCGATTTCCGATCGATACGGCGTCGTATCGCACTGGAACCTACACCCGCCAGTATCGCCCGGCAAGCAGAATCGAACAGCACTGTGCGCTACTCTGCCGTCGACACTCATGTCGACGGCAGAGTGCTGACTGGTCGAAAAATTACCGCGGCACTCATCATTCCGTGCCGGATGGCGGATCGCCTGCCGAAGGTCGCGCATCGCCGACGATGCCATTAAGTACCAGACCAACGATCCGCGCTGGAAACCAGGACTCCGCGA
The DNA here is from genome assembly GCA_937870985.1 of uncultured Chloroflexota bacterium. Lineage (GTDB taxonomy): Bacteria > Chloroflexota > Chloroflexia > Thermomicrobiales > CFX8 > JAMLIA01. The sequence goes on along the minus strand of CALMXF010000422.1, from coordinate 1,032 downwards.
CCGCCATCATGTTGCCGAAGAGCATGCGGCTGATGACTGCCCAATGAGAAGATCGATGACCAGCATATCGTGGAATAATCGCTCGCCAGGCTCCGCCGATCACTGCCGGACGAGTCCTGAAGGCTATTGTCATAGCGCGTATTCTTAGTATGAGGAGGGAGCATGGCAGCGATTGATCGAGCTACCATCGTCTCGCGAGACAGGCTGGGGGAAATTTGCCGGCGTTACGATGTGACTGAGCTCCGCGTATTCGGCTCGGCACTGAGCGATGCGTTCCGCGCCGAAAGTGATATCGATGTGCTCGTCGAGTTCGCTCCGGACGCCCGTATCGGATTCTTCGAGCTTGCGCGGCTCCAGCGCGAACTATCGGCGCTCTTCGGCCGCGAGATCGATATTGTCTCGAAACGCGGTCTCAATCCAACGATCCGTCGGGACGTGCTCAACTCGTCGATGACACTCTATGCGGCGTGACGAACTGCTTCTTCGGGATATCCTCCAGGCAGCCGACATGATCTCCGAATTCCTCGACGGTATCGATCGGAGCCGCTTCCTGAACGACCGATTGATTCAAAGCGCAGTCCTGCAACAACTCACCATCATCGGTGAGGCTGCCTCCCGCGTATCCCAAACGCTTCGCGAAGACTATCCAAAGGTCCCCTGGGATGACGCCCGAGCCACCAGGAACTTTGTCGTGCATCAGTATTTCTCGATCGACTGGTGGATCGTGTGGGATACCGCAACACAAAACATTCCCGAGATCCGACCGCTAATCGCGGCGATTATCGAAGCAGAGGTTGGTGACGCGCCAACATAGCGCGGACTACTCCCACAGCTCCCCCAACTCCGCGACCGAGGCCAGCGAGATATCCGGCGTGCCGTATTGCAGGTCGATATCGAGGAACTTGCCGGTGCGGACGAGGACGCCGGTCGCGCCCATCCGCATGGCCGGGACGAGGTCGTGGGCGATCGAGTCGCCGACCATCGCGGTCACGGCCGGCGGCAGACCGAGCGCCCGGAAACCGGCCCGGAAGA
>CALMXF010000421.1 GCA_937870985.1 uncultured Chloroflexota bacterium | reverse complement strand
TGCCGGGGATGAAGCGACCGCTGCTCGGCGGGGTGATGTCGTAGCCGACCTCCACCGAGGCAGTGGCGCGACCGTTCGCCGTGACGGTGATCGTGTCACGTGGCTGGGATGTCTCGGGATCGATGAGCCAGAATCGCCCGCTGTCGGCTGCGTCGCCGATTGTCGTGCGCAGGTCGACGCCAGCGTTCTGGCGCAGGGCCTCGTCATCGAACGTGACGATGAGCGTGGATGTCCCGGACAGTGGAGTATCTGAACCCGCTGTCACCGTGCCGAGATCGCCGCCACCCTGTCGATCGATAGTGATGCCGGCGACCGGCGTGGGTGTGGGTGTCGGTGGCACGGGTGTCGGCGTTGGTGGCACCGGCGTGGGCGTTAGCGGGACCAGTGTCGCCGTTGGCGGGATCGTCGCCGTCGGTTCGGGCGGCTGCCATGTGAAGGTGATCGGGATCGAGTTGTTCGCAAAGACCCAGTTGTCCTGAATCGGGTTCAGGCGCAGCACGCCATTGTATTGGCCACGCACGAGATTACCGCTGGCCGTGAAGGTGATGTTCATCGGCTGTGTCAGGTTGATCGTTGTCGGCGCGAATGTGATGCCCAGGTTGGCCGGCAGGATATTCAACACCGCACCGCGCGCCACGCCGTTGCTAACCGGCGCACCGCTCTTCAGCGTGAGTGAGATGGTGACGCCTGTGGGATGGTCGTAGAGGTTGCCGAGATCGATCGGATCGTCGGAGATCGAGATGACATCGGGGATGTTCGGGACAATCGTAATGCCCGGCGCTTGCTCGATGATCACCTTGTCAGCATCGGAAATCTGTTTGCCGAGATCGACGTAGACGGTGTTGAGATAGGGATACTCACCGGACTTGGAGTTGAAGATCTTGGCGAGCGACTTGGCGAAGTTCTGCCGGCACTGTTCGCCTTCTTCGTCGCCGTCGGTGTAGAGATAGATGGTCTGGATGCGATCGCCGCCGCCCTGGCCGGCGCTCCAATCGGCCAGTTTCTGGATCGCGTATTCGAGTGACTCGCAGATGTAGGTGCCGCGCCCGTCGGGAGTCATCCCGCTCAGGAACTCGTCGGCTTCCTTCCGCGTCTGCTCCGTCGATGGCGAGAGCTGGAATGTTGCCGTTGGATCGTTGCTCTGCGGTGGCCAGATACCCTTGATGCGCGGGCCGTCTGCAAACGGGATGAGCGCGAAGTGAACATCGTCGCCGAGGTAGCTGATCTGCCGGGAGACGCGGTTGCGAACCTCGTCCCAGATGTTGGCCGTTCCGCCTTCGCCCTTCATCGACACCGTCGTGTCGAGCAGGATGATGACATCGCGGCCCTGCGCCGCCTGCGCCGCACGGCCGGCCGACCCGGCCAGCAGCGTCGTCAGCAGTAACGCGACGAAGAGCATCGAGCGAAGCCGGGGTGACGTGACCCCTCTGGACTTCACATTCATGTATCTCGCCTACTCATCACGGACCGGGACAATCGGGTATCCGAAAGACGTCGCTGGCATTGCATGGCACACAAACTATCCCGGTCATTCATCCAACAGGCACAGTGGTCAAGGCTATTGATCTACCACATCTGCGTGGTGGCAGGGAATCGAATGGAACGGAAATGCCGTCGCGGCGCCGTCGTGAAGCGCGATTCGCACACCTCGTCGTCCCTTATCCGCTGCGCTGCAATCAGATCTGATTCCGTTGTTGGGCAAGTATATATCCTGCCGGCCAATTCTTGACGTCTTTTTCGCCGCCGATATCCGTAGCGAATAAGCGGCGCGACGATGGCTCCGGATCGTACGGTGATTTCTTCCGTTTACGGTCTGATTCGGGGACTATGGTTGGCGATACTGCCAGAGAGGACGGGGCCGCGCGAGATGTCTCGCGCGGCCCTGATTCGGAGGGTTCGATCTGAATGCCGCCCCGCGGCTACTCGCTCCTACCCCGCCTGCTTGAGCATGATTGTCGCGCGGCGCGGCTTTTCGACGGCGTCGATCGCCAGCTTGCGGGCCGATTCGCGCGCGGCGGCGCGGAAGGCCTCGGCTGGCGGCGACTCGGGCTCGGAGACGATGATCGGATGACCGATATCGCCACCCTGACGGATGGCGGTGTCGAGCGGAATGCGGCCCAGCAGTGGCACCTCGTACCGCTCGGCAGTGCGCTCGCCGCCGCCGAAGCCGAAGATCTCCGATCGCTCTCCGCAGTGCGGGCAGACGAAGAAGGACATGTTCTCGACGATGCCCAGGATCGGCGTCTTCACCTCCTGGAACATCTGGATGCCCTTGATCGCGTCGGCCAGCGCAACGTCCTGCGGGGTCGTGACGATGACCGCGCCGGATAGTGGGATCTTCTGGACCAGCGTCAGCTGGACATCCCCGGTGCCGGGCGGAAGGTCGATGATCAGATAGTCCAGCTCGCCCCAGTCAACCTCGTTGAGGAACTGGTTGATGAGCTGGGCGACAAGCGGGCCGCGCCAGATCAGGGCCCGGTTGGCATCGAGCAGGAAGCCGATCGACATCAGCTTTACGCCGAATGCTTCCAACGGGATGATCTTGTTGTTGTTCATGAATGGCCGGGCGCTGGTGCCCATCATCAGCGGGATGCTCGGGCCGTAGACGTCAGCGTCCAGCAGGCCGACGCGAGCGCCATCCTGAGCCAGCGCGACGGCGAGGTTGACGGCAACCGTCGACTTGCCGACGCCGCCCTTGCCAGACGCAACGGCGATCGTGTTCTTGACGCCGGGGATTGGCGTCTTGTCCGGCGCGCCACGCCCGCTGGCTCGCACGCGGGAGCTGAACTCGATCTCGAGGCTCGTCATCCCCGGCAGTGGCGCAGCTGCCTCGCGCAAGTCGCTTTCGATCTTGCCCTTCAGCGGGCAGGCCGGCGTCGTCAGCTCGACGTGGATTTTCACCGCGCCGCCATCGACAACGACCTCCTTAACCATATTCAGCTCGACGAGGCTGCGGCGAAAGTCCGGATCCTGGACCGGCCGGATCGCCTCGATCACTAACTCCTGGGTAAGTCCTGACATGCGGTTGTATATCCCTCCCGTGATCATCCGCTCCGGGTATTGCCGCGCGGATTGTGGCATCGACCCGGGTATTACGCCAATTCTGCCGCAGAATGCCGCCTTTCTCAACGTTGACGTTGCGAAAGGCGGCGAAGTCGTTCAGTGTGGCGACACGGTACACTCCCGCCGATGATGACGAACGTGACAGACACCGGTGATGCCGGGCGGATGCTGCGCCCGCGTCCGCGCGAGCGGCGCTGGTTTCGTGTGCTGCGCGTCGTGCTTCACGTAGCCGCGCTGGGTGGGCTGGCAATGGCCATCGTCGGGTCATACGTTGCCGAACCATACTTCACCCGTGGTGCCGAGACGGGGTCGACCTGGGACCCGATTCCCTGGACCGGCGAAAACCCGATGGCGGTCAACACCTTCCTGAACGACGAGCCGGATCCGGCGAACGTCGAGCGGACGCTGGATATGGTGCGTGATGGCGGGTTCGGCATGATTCGCCAGCTGGTTGGCTGGTACGAGATCGAGCCGCAACCAGGGGTATTCGTCGATGCACAGGGGCGCTCGACCTGGGAGAAGTACGACCGGATCGTCGACGGCGCGGCTGCGCGCGGCATCGATGTGCTGGCGCGGCTGGAGAAGCCGCCAGCCTGGGCGCTGGCCGGCCGGCCGAATCCCGCGATCGAGGGACCGCCTGACAATCTGGCCGACTATGGCGCATTCGTCGAGCGATTCGTCGAGCGTTATCGCGGCAAGGTTCGCTTCGTCCAGATCTGGAACGAGCCGAATCTCAAGGGGGAGTGGGGCGGTGGGCCGATTGATCCGGAGGCCTACGTCCAACTGCTCAAGGTTGGCTATGAAGCGGCCAAGCACGCAGACCCGGATATCGTCGTTGTGATGGCCGGCCTTGCGCCGACCGACCAGCTCGGCCCGTCCAACCTGAGCGACCTCCTCTTTCTCCAGCAGATGTACGACGCGGGCGCGGCCAGCTACTTCGACGTCGCGGCGGCGATGGTCTATGGATATGGCTATTCTCCGTGGGATCGTCGCGTTTCCTTCGAGCGCAACAACTTCTCCCGGCCGATCCAGACGCGCGAGATCATGGAGCGCAATGGCGATCGGGACACGCCGCTCTGGGCGGTCGAGTACGGCTGGGTGTCGTTGCCGAGCGGCTGGGCCGGCGATCCGTCACCCTGGGGCAAGCCAGTGTCGGAGACGACCCAGGCGGACTATCTGGTCCAGGGCTATCTGCGGGCGCAGAGTGAGTGGCCCTGGATGGGCAGGATGGCGGTTTGGGCGTTGCGCTTCCCGTCCCAGCCGGACGATCCGGATCAAGCGCACAACCCGACTCGCGGGTTCGGCATCGTCAATCACGATTTCTCGCCACAGCCGGCCTACACGGCCCTCCAGCGTGCTGCTCCGACGATCCACGCGACCGGAGTCGGGTCGCATCCGTTTTCCAACGCGCAGGTCGAGCGTCTTCTGGATCGCGAGTCGGTCAAGCTCCTCGTCGTCGGGGATCGCATCGACCTGGTGGCCGGCGGCGCTGGGACGTTCGGGGTAACGATCGACGGGGTCGAACGGGGGGATGTCCGGCTTGACGACACCGGCCGCGTAACTCTCGCTCGCGGCCTTGGCGACGGAGTCCACGATGTCGTGCTCCGCGCCAGCCCATCGTCCGGGGCTAATCTCGTTCCGATCGGCTTCATCGTGTCGGCGTCGTCGATCCAGGGCTGGATTTACCCATGGATCAATGGAGCGCTGGCGGTCGCGATCGTCTTGAATATCGCGTCGGTCGTGTGGATGATTCGCGACTACCGAGCGCAACGCGCGCGAAGCGGGTAAGCGTCGACGCTGCGGCCTACTCCAGCAGCACGTATTCCTGGTCCATCTGCCAATCGAGCGCTGGCCCGAGCTCCAGCTCCAGCCGTGGGCGAAGCGGGTCGATCCGTTTTTCGAGGGTCAGCGAGACGACGTGGCGATCGTCAAGGTCGAGGCAGTCGCAGAGCGCGTCGAGCGCGATCTTGAGGCCACCGTCGAGATCGCGCTTGAACGGGGTCTCGAAGTAGAAGGCAAGGTCGCAGGCGAACGGCCGGCCACGCACTTCGTCGAGCCAGCCCTCGCCGATTGTGCCCTGCTCCAATAGCCGCTGGATGATGACACGGGTGTCCTTGCGGAATGCCTTTGCCTCGCTGCTGAGCACCCGACGGCGGCCAACCGTGACGTACTGGTTGTTGACGCTCGGTGGCAGCGGAAGGGTCAGTCGCAGAGTCTTCACCGACGACGCCATGTATCATCGTGCCCTGCCGGGCCTGGCGCAGTGGTGATGATGCAGGGATGGGCGATTCGATGGCGAGCGAGCGATTGCGGGTCGCGGTGCTGCTGTCCGGCACAGGCCGGACGCTGGAGAACCTGCTGGATCGTCGGGCAACGGGCGAGCTGGATATCGACATCCCGATCGTCGTCTCCAGCCGACCGTCGGTCCGCGGCATCGAGATCGCGCAAGCGGCTGGAATCGATACCCACGTCGTCACGCGCAAACAGTGCCCCACTCCGTCGGCGATGAGCGCGCGGCTGCGTGAGCTGCTCGCGCCGCACGGCATCGGACTGATCGCTCTGGCCGGCTATCTGTCGCGGCTTGAGATCCTCCCGGAATGGGAAGGGCGGATGATCAACGTCCACCCGTCGCTGTTGCCCCTGTTTGGTGGTCATGGCCAGTACGGTGGGCGGGTTCATGAGGCGGTGTTGGCGGCCGGGGTGAAAGTCTCTGGCTGCACGGTCCACTTCGTAGACGCGGAGTATGACGCCGGCCCGATCATCCTCCAACGGTGCGTGGCGGTAGCCGAGGACGACACGCCCGATACGCTCGGCGCGCGTGTCTTCGCCGCCGAACAGGTGGCGTACCCGGAGGCAATCCAGATGTTCCAGACCGGGCGATTGCGCATCGAGGGACGGCGTGTGCGCGTGATCGATGCGCCAATCTGAGCCCGCCGCTCCGGTGGGCCGGGTGATCACCCGAGCTTGCCGGTAAGCCCCTTTAGCTTCGCGCCCAGCTTTCCCGTCACCGAGCGAATCTCGGTAACTGCCTCGTCCATCGTTTCGTGGGCCGCGTCGCGTGGCTCCAGGTCCAACCCATGATCGGATGGCATGATGATCGCCAGCACGGCATAGAGCAGAATTGTTGAGCCACCGAGGAAGACTCCGACCGCGAAGATCAACCGAAGGAACGTCGGATCGATGTCGAAGTGCTCGCCGATCCCGCCGCAGACGCCGAGGAGCATCTTGTCCGACGAGCTGCGATGAAGCCGTTTCTTCGACGGCGTTGGGGTCACGTTGAGATCAGCAGGCTGATTCTCGTCCATTTTTCCCTCCATTTCAGTGCGTAACACGATCATACAACGTCCGCGCGAGTCGTGTAGTTGCGTGGCGGCTGAGCCAGTTGTATACGTTCGTCAGTGGGAGGATCGCTGGCTGCGATGTTGAAGGAGAGCAGGAAGGGCGCGTGAGTCTGTCGGAACACGTCGTTACGAACGCCGTCGTGCGACGGCCGGTCGAGCGCGAGACGATTCGGGTCGGTGTCATTGGCGCAGGCTTCGGAGCGAGCGTCCATGTCCCTGCCTTGCGACGCGTGCCGGGGGTTACCGTCGCTGCAATTTGCGGCGCTCACGCCGGCCGGATCCGTGATGTCGCCGCGGAGCTGGAGATCCCTGCTTCATTTAGCGACTACCGTGAGCTGTTCGAATCCGGCGCCATCGACGCGGTGACGATCGCAACGCCGCCACACCTTCACCATCCGGTGGCGCTGGCCGCCTGCGAAGCTGGCCTCCATGTCCTTTGCGAGAAGCCGATGGCTCGTAGCGTCGCTGAGGCGCGCGATATGTTGCGGATGGCTCGCGAGGCCGGGGTCTGCCATGCCGTTGCCCATCAGATGCGCCACGATCCCGCGCGCCACCGGCTCAAAGAGCTGCTGGATGACGGATTCATCGGCCGGCTGCACTCGGTGTCCGTCATGGTCTACCGTTCGGCGCTCGCCGACCCGACCCGGCGCACATCCGGCTGGCTGACCGACGCTGCGAGCGCCGGGGGTGTCCTTTCGGCGATTGGCTCGCACTATATCGATGCGCTGCGCTGGTGGTTTGGCGATATCCACTGGGTGGCCGGCGCAGTGTCGACCGCCATCCCGGAACGCGCGATTAGTGGACGCGAGGGGTTGCTGCCGGTTGATGCCGACGACAACACGGCGTTTGTCGTGCGCTTCTCCAACGGAGCGCTCGGCTCTGTCCATATCTCCTATACCTCAGCGGTTGATATCGGCGAGGAGATCATCGCCACAGGGAGTGACGGTGTCCTGATCATCCAGGACAATGGCCGGCTCTTCGGCGCGCGCCGTGGCGAGCGGATTCAGAACCTGCTGCCGGCCTATGTCCCCGGCTCCGGCGATCGATCCGGCCCGGCGCGTCATATCCGCGCGTTCTCGATCCTCGTTGGTGAGTGGATCCTGGCGATGCGCACGGGCGCGGAGGCGTCGCCGTCGTTCGACGACGGAGCGAAAGTGCAAGAGGTGCTGGACGCGGTGTCGCGCTCACAGCAGTTGAGCCGCTGGATCGACCTCAGCGGCAACAAGTGGCCCGTCTGACGGTCGTCGATTCTCGTGGCACAGTATGGCTGGATCGCGTGAGACGTATCTCGACAAGAGCGGAGCATGACCTTGGGATACCGTGAGGACCTTGATACCCCGGCGCTGGTGGTGCACGAGGAAATCCTCCAGCACAACCTGCACAGGATGGCCGACTATGCCGCGGCGAAAGAAATCGCGTTGCGGCCGCACTTCAAGACGCATAAGACCGCGGCGGTTGCCGTCATGCAGAAGTCGCTGGGCGCTGGCGGCATCACCTGCGCCAAGCTCGGCGAGGCCGAGGCGCTGGCCGATGCTGGCGTCTACGATGATTTCTTCGTCGCCAACCAGATCGTCGGCCCGCTCAAGCTGAAGCGACTTGTCGCGTTGATGGATCGGGCGAAAGTCCGCGTCGCCGTCGACACCGCGGACGTGGCCGCCGGCCTCAACGCAGCGATGGCCGATGCGGGCAAGACGCTGGACGTCATCATCGAGCTGAACACCGGCCAGGATCGAGCGGGGATCAGGCCGGGCGACGAGGCGCTGACGCTGGCCGAGGTGATCCGCGCGGGGATGCCGCATCTGCGTGTCATCGGGTTGATGACCCACGAGGGGCAGGTCAACAACACCGCGGGGATCGAGGGGATGACTGAGACCGCCCTCGCCGCCGGCCACGCCATCATCGACACTGCCGAACTGCTGCGTGAGCACGGCTTCGACATCAGTGTCGTCAGCGTTGGCTCGACGCCGGCCGCGTTCACAACCACGACGCTCGAAGGCGTCAGCGAGATGCGACCCGGCACCTACGTGTTCAACGATCGCAACTACCTGCGCTTCGGCCTCAGCCCCGACGACTGCGCGTTGCGTATTCTCGCGACCGTCACCAGCCGCCCCGCGCCCGACCGCGCCATCGTTGACGCCGGCTCGAAAACACTTACGAGCGACATGGCCATGGGCATCCCCGGCCACGGGCTCATCGTCGAGTACCCCGAGGCCGTGATCGTCCGGATCAGCGAGGAGCACGGCGTCGTGCAACTGCCGGAGTCGGCACAGGGACTCAAGGTCGGCGACAAGGTCGAGATCATTCCGAATCACGTCTGCCCGACCGTGAATCTGCAAGATGAGATCTATCTCGTCCGCGACGGCGAAGTCGTCGAGACGTGGCCGGTGATCGCGCGGGGCAAGGTGCGATAGCGAGGCCCTCACCCCCTGCCCCTCTGCCAATTCTGGGAGAGGGGGAGAGTGTCAAAAGAATGCCCATCCCGAGTCATCCCGCTTTCGATGCTGGGAGAGGAGTCGGGAATGAGCGCCAACAAGGAGGCACGGATGGCCACAAGCCTGCCGAAGCGCGCCGATGTCGCGCCGGAACAGACCTGGGATATCGAGAGCATCTTTGCCACAGCAGCGGATTGGGAGGCGTCGTTTTCCGCTGTTTCCGCCCGAACCGGAGAGCTTGACGTCTATCAGGGCCGGCTCGGCGAGTCGGCAGACACGCTGCTGGAGGCGCTGGTCCGGCGCGACGCGCTGATAGCCGACGTCTGGCAGCTGGCGCTCTACGCAAACATGCGCGTGGCTGAGGACGCCACCAACGGCGCCTCACTGGCGCTCAACGACCGGGCCGATGGCCTGTTTTCGCGCATTGAGGCGGCAGCGGCCTTTGTCGAGCCGGAGATTCTGTCGATCGATCCGGAGATGCTGGCCGGCTGGGTGAAATCAACCACCGGCCTGCGCGAGTACGCCCACTACCTCGACAAGCTGGGCCGGCAGCGCCCGCATGTGCGCTCGGCCGAGGTCGAGCAGGTTCTGGCGATGGCCAGCGAGCCGCTGGCGACCTTCTCGTCGGTTCGCACGGCGCTGTCCGAGGCCGACCTGAAGCTCGGCACGATCGAGGATGCCCACGGCGCGAAGGTCGAGCTTGGCCAGGGCAGCCTGGCAGAGTACATCCATAACGCCGACCGACGGGTCCGGCAAGCCGCCTGGGAGACATCGGCCGATGCCTACCTGTCGATGAAGAACACGTTCGCCGCCAACTACTCAGGCGCGGTCAAGCGCGCGGTTCTGATGGCCCGCGCGCACAACTATGAGTCTGCGCTTGCGGCATCGCTATCGCCGAACGCGATCCCGCTGGAGGTCTTCCACAACCTTCTCGACACAGTCTGGAAGAACTTCCCCACCTGGCAGCGCTACTTCCGGGTGCGCGCGAAGCTGCTCGGGATCGATCAGGCGCACGCCTGGGACATTTCCGAGTCGCCGATCCAGCCGGCCGGCGCGCCGCCGCAGCGGAAGATCGGCTTCAACGAAGGCATCGACATCGTCTCCGCCTCCCTGGCGCCGCTCGGCGCTGACTACGTTCGCACCGTTCAGCAGGGTGTCGAGGACCGCTGGGTCGACTACGCCGTCAACGCGGGCAAGGTGGGTGGCGCGTTCTCGACCGGTATGCCAGGTCACCACCCGTTCATTATGATGAGCTGGCACGATGATCTCGGCAGCGTCTCGACCCTGATCCACGAAATTGGCCACTCGCTGCACTCTCACTACACCTGGAACAACCAGCCGTTGGTCTATTCCAGCTACAGCATGTTCGTCGCCGAGGTGGCCTCCAACATGAATCAGGCGCTGATGGGCGCTCATCTGCTGGAGACCGTGGACGATCCGTACTTCCTGACCACCGTCATCGAGGAGCGCATGGGCAACAATCTGCGCTATCTCTTCACGATGCCGATCCTGGCCAGATTCGAGCTGGAGACGCACACGAGCATCGAGCACGGCGAGGCGCTGACGGCGGAGGGGCTCATCGAATTGATGGCCGATCTGTATGCAGAGGCCTATGGCGATGCGGTTGCCCTCGATCGCCAACGTCAGGGAATCACCTGGGCGCGCTTCCCGCACCTGTTTGCCAACTACTACGTGTTTCAGTACGCAACAGGAATCGCGGCTGCCGCTCAGCTTGCCCAGCAGGTGCGGAGCGGCGGACCGGAAGCCGCCGCGCGGTACATCGAGTTCCTGAAGACCGGCGACGCCGACTATCCGGTGGAGGCGCTGAAGAAGGCCGGCATCGACATGAGCACTCCGGCCCCGATCCAGGCCGCCTTCGACATCCTGGCCGGCTACGTCGACCGGCTGGAGCAGTTGGTCGGGTGATGTCTACGGGCGATCTCGCCTCACCACGTAGTCTGTCACCGCCAATCTGCTGGATCGGGAACCTCACTGTCGATTTGTCTTCCTGAACCGCAGTGAAGGATCTCCCCACGGTCGTATGCAGCAGAGTGGGGAGATCTTTGGACCCAGTGGGCGCCCGACGCGGGCTGGATCGCGTACCCGCTGCTGTGAGTGTGGCAACGTAGAGGGCAGCGAGGGGAGCATCGGCGGGCGATGGCCAATTTGACGCAGATCAGCGACAATAGCGGCGGACGCTCGCTAGGCCGCAGTGGCGCGTTGATCGGGTTGGTGTTCGGCGCGGGGCTCGGGTCGTTGCGGATGTTTCTCGATGACTCGCCGGACGCAGTCTCGATCGGCAACCTCGCGTTCCTGGCTTCCTTCGTGGCGCCGTTTGCCCTCGCGCTCGGTGCACTGCGGCTGAACCGCGCAACGATGCGCGCGGCCGTCTGGCTGGGGTGTGGGGCGCTCGGCCTGGCAGGATCGATCGTCGCGTTTTCTGGCGTGAGCCTCGTGCTGATCCTTCCGGGCGGGCTGTTGCTCGCAGCCGCAATTCAGGCGCTTGGAGCGAGGGACACGTCTCCGGAGTGGCCGGCCGCATTGATCGCGGTCTGGATCGTCGCGACTGGCGTCCTCGCCTTCCTCGCGCTCTTCCAGCACGAGGATCCCCGTTCATGGACGAATGGCAACGTGTCGTACGGAACCAGTGATGTCATAACCCGGGCAGAGGGCATGACAAGCCTCGGCGTCTGGCTGGCGTCGCTCGTTGTCCTGGCGACCGCGCTCTGGCTCTGGGAGATGATGGCTCGGCGTCGCTAGCCTCCACCCCTCGTCCTGCTAGACTCTGATCTGATAGACGTCGAGGGACAAGGGGACGCGAGCGTGGCACAAACACCAGAGCAATTGAACGCGCCTGCGCAATCCCGCGCCGGGCAATATCGCGAGCGGCATGAGCAGCTGGAGGAGCAGGGCGCGGCAGCAGCCGACAAGCAAGCCGGCCGCGGCAAGCTCTCGGCCCGCGAGCGCATCGAGCGGCTGCTCGATCCCGGTTCGTTCATCGAGT
>CALMXF010000420.1 GCA_937870985.1 uncultured Chloroflexota bacterium | reverse complement strand
GGCGCGGCTGGGCTATACTTGGCGCTGGGTGAGACGATGACACCGGTCGGATGGTTACAGCGTTTCGGGCCAACATCACTAGTTTTCGGGCGTCGTTGGCCGGTTCCCAGGAACCGCTCCTCCGGACTCCCACCTGCGGATGCAGGCTTGAAAGCTAGCCCATCTGGTTCGGTTCGTCTCACCCACTCCTCATTCTCGACACCAGCGCGCCAGATCAGACGCCGCGGCCAGGGATCGGATCAGTGGTGAGCATCTTTCTCTATGGCGACGACGATCTCCGTATTGATGAGCGCGTGTTGTCACTTCGGCAATCGCTCGACCCCCAGGGGCTAAGTACCACGACGATCGATGTGCAATCGTCGACGATCTCCGAAATTGCTACAGCGTGCCAGTCTGCGCCATTCTTTGGCGGAGAGCGCGTTGTCGTTCTCAGCCAGCCGTTTGTCGTCGCCCGACGCTCCGCAGATAGCGACCCCGAAGAAGAGCCAGCTGGCCGTGTTCCATGGGCCGACCTGGTCGCCGTTTTACGGAGTTGCCCATCGACTACGGTAGTGCTGATGCGCCATGCGGGTTCGGTTGCGGCGAATCACCCCGCGCGCAAAGCGATCAAGCCGCTCGGGTGGGACGAGGAGTCGTATGTCATCCCACGTGGCGCGGATCTCGCAGCGTGGGTCGTCGAACGAGCGCGGTCTCGCAGCGCAGAGATGCATCCCACCGCAGCCACGACGTTGCTGGACCTGCTCTACCCAGGTGTCTGGCAGAGGGCTCCGACGAAGTTCACCACGGCGACTCCAGATACGCGCCTGATTGCCAGTGAAATCGACAAGCTTGTCAGCGCGTCGGATGGGACTATCGACGCGGATCTCGTTCGCCTCCTGGTCGTCGATCGAGGTGGGTATGTTGCGTTCGAGCTCAATAATGCGGTGTTTGCTGGGCAGACAAGCCGGGCGCTCATCGAGCTTGAGAAGATGCTCGACGCCGGTCAACCGGCAGAGCTGATCGTTGCTTCGCTCGCGTCCGAAGCCCCGATACTCGCCTCGCTGCGCTATGTCCGGGAATATGGCGCAGCGACTATTGCTGGCGCTGCCGGCGCTAGCGAACCTCGGATCAAAATGGCGTCGAGCCGGGGCGGCCGGATACCGGCGTCAGCGCATCGTCGAATTGCACTACTGTTGCAGGATACCGACGCGTCGATCAAAGCAGGACGCGAAACAGCCTCGACGGTCGTTGCTCCGCTTGTGGCGGAGATCGCCGAGGCTGTCAGGATGAGCGCTGGCCCGAGCCGTCGTTCGCCCTAGCTTGTCGCCATGGAGTTGTACTTGGCCATCAGTCGCGACTTGCGGCGCGCGGCATTGTTCGGATGGATGACGCCCTTCGAGGCGGCGCGATCGAGCATCGCCTGTGCGTTGAGAACCGCGCCACTTGCGGCTTCCTTTTCGGCGGCCCGAATCAGCTCCTCGGCCCGGCGCACCATCGTGCGAGACGCAGAGCGATAGGTTCGGTTACGGACACGGCGGCGCTCGGCCACCCTCGCGCGCTTTTCGGCTGACTTGTTGTTGGCCAAGCTCGACCCCCTCCGTCGTGCGGACAGATTGCTCATGAACACAGAAAGCACGCCCGACATCGTGGGCGAGCGAACCCCGGAATTGTACCGAACGACGCCGCAGGCTGCCACTGCAAGCCGCGCGCTCCCGGCCGGTATACTTGATTGTTGGCCTTCACGCGACTCGACGCCAGATGGCGAGAGGATCCTCACGGATTGATTGACGATCGACGACACATCCGTAACTTCGGCATCATCGCCCATATCGATCACGGCAAGTCAACGCTCGCCGACCGGTTGCTTGAGCAAACCGGCACGGTTACGCGGCGTGAGATGGTCGAGCAAATCCTCGACTCAATGGATCTGGAACGCGAGAAGGGCATCACAATCAAGGCTCGCGCTGTCCGGATGGAATATCAGGCGAGCGACGGTGAAACCTACGAGCTGAATCTGATCGACACTCCCGGGCACGTTGACTTCACGTACGAGGTAAGCAGAACCCTCGCCGCATGCGAAGGTGCGCTGCTCGTCGTCGATGCCGCACAGGGGATCGAGGCCCAGACACTCGCGAACGTGTACCTGGCTCTCGAGCATAATCTCGCCATCGTTGCCGTTATCAACAAGATCGACCTGCCGAACGCACAGCCCGAGCGAGTAGCTCAGGAGGTGGGTGATCTGATCGGCCTGCTGCCATCGGAGATTATCCCCGCATCAGCAAAGGCCGGCCTCGGAATCACAGCGATTCTCGAAGCTGTAGTCCAGCAGGTCCCGCCGCCGGGTGGCGACACCGACGCGCCCCTTCGAGCGCTGATCTTTGACTCGCACTATGACGCGTATAAGGGTGTCATTGCTTATGTCAAGGTGGTTGATGGTGGCCTGCCAGCCGACGCTCGTATCAGGCTCATGGCCACCGGCAAGCAGGCCGATATCCTCGAGACGGGCGTATTTCGTCCGAGCATGACACCGATCGACGGTCTGAAGACCGGTGAAGTTGGCTACGTCGCGACCGGGTTGAAAGATGTCAGCGATGTCCAGGTCGGGGACACGATCACGCTGGCCAGCCGACCAGCGACTGATCCGCTGGCCGGCTATCGGCCGGCCAAGCCGATGGTGTTTGCGGGCTTCTACCCGGTCAACAACGAGGCCTACCCGGAGCTGCGGGACGCGTTGGAACGGCTCAAGCTCAACGACGCATCCCTCGTTTATCAGCCGGAATCATCGGACGCGCTGGGTTTCGGGTTCCGTTGTGGGTTTCTCGGCTTGCTCCACATGGAGATTGTCCAGGAACGGCTTGAGCGCGAATACAAGCTCGAGCTGCTGGCGACCGCTCCCAGTGTCGAATATGAGGTCGTCAAGGACAGCGGCGACGTGATCCTGGTCGATAACCCCTCTGATATGCCGAGTCCCGGTGAGATCGCGGAAATCCGCGAGCCGTGGATGGATCTGACGATCATCACGCCGTCGCGTTATATCGGCACGATCATGGAGCTGGTCACGACCCGCCACGGCGCGTTCGAGACGATGGATTACCTCGACGAAGATCGTGTGTCGATGAAGTTCGGGATGCCGCTCGGCGAGCTCATTGTCGATTTCTACGACCAGCTCAAGTCACGCACACAGGGATATGCCTCACTGGATTACCAGTTCAACAGCATGCGCGCAGCCGATCTTGTGAAGCTCGACGTGCTGGTGAACGGCGTGCCTGTCGACGCGCTCTCGCTCATCACACACCGTGAGGATGCCTTCACTCGCGGCCGGGCGCTGGTTGGTCAGCTCAAGCAGCTGATCCCGCGTCAGATGTTCGAGGTTCCGATTCAGGCGGCCATTGGCAGCCGGGTCATCTCCCGTGAGACGATCAAGGCGATGCGCAAGAACGTGCTCTCCAAGTGCTACGGCGGGGACATCACTCGCAAGCGCAAGCTTCTCGAGAAGCAGAAGGAGGGCAAAGCGCGGATGAAGATGGTCGGCAGTGTTGAGATCCCGCAGGAGGCATTCATGGCGGTGCTGAGCCTCGGCGATGAGCGCGGTTCGGAGCGCGGTGGATGACGATCACTATCGATGCCCGCGCTGTCACCCGCGGTGATGGCGTCGAGTGGTTGTCCCATATTCCCACGACGGCGCTGGTAGTCGCCCGAAGCATGCGTTTGATCCCTGCCGCGTTTCGCGATGAGCTTGAGATCATCCGCGACTACGATTCACTGTTTGACGGCGAGACTGCTTTCGGTTTGTCTGGCCGCATCGCCGAGGACATCGTCTCTCTGGCGACTGAGGTTGGCGCTCACGAGGTTGTGTATCTCCTTGGGGCAACGGGGGCGATTGGCGATGAGACGGTCCGGCGCCTCGCGGCGCGCGCGGACGTGCTGACCTCTGGTGGTTCGCTACCTGCCACGGGTGGTTCGCTGGTGGTTGTCGATGCGCTCGCGCTTGCTGAGGCGCGCGCAGCCGCCCCGTTCGACGCTGGCCTTCTCGCGCTGGATCCTTCGATGACGACAGTCATCACGAATTGGTACGGCGATGCTGTCACAGCAGCCGCCAGCCAGTATCTTCAGCGGCGATTGGGCCTGGCGAGCCTGCCTGCCCCCAACGACGATGGGTGCATCGTCATTCCCGCCGACGACTCGCCAGCAAAGAGCACGTCGGTCGCCAGTCTGCGGCAAATCTACGCACGACTTCGTCGTCCGGATGGCTGCCCATGGGATCGTGAGCAGTCTGAGCTATCAACGCTCGACTACATCACCGAGGAGATCGACGAGCTGCGTGAGGCGCTGGAAGATGGCGATTGGTCGCACGCCGCGGATGAGCTCGGTGACATCCTCGGCAATATCCTGATGATTGCCCAGATCGCCGCAGAACGTGACCGGTTCGGGCTTGAGGATACGGTTGCGCTGCTGAGTGACAAGCTTGTGCGTCGTCACCCGCACGTGTTCGGCGGCGAGCGGGCAGAATCGCCCGAAGAAGTGCTCGAGATCTGGAATCGAGTGAAACAACAGGAAAGCCACGAATTGAATCGAGGAGGTTCGACCACCGAATGATGACGATCGATAAGCTCCGTCCCTACCTGACATGCGGCGAGTTGCGGGCAGAGGATGCCGGCCGATCTGTGACGATCAAGGGCTGGGTCAATCGCCGCCGCGATCACGGTGGGCTGATCTTTCTCGATATCCGCGATCGCTATGGCCTGACTCAGGCAGTATGCAACCCGGAGGACTCTCCCGAGGCGCACCATATCGCCGAGCAGGTACGGTCCGAATATGTCGTCCAGATCGCGGGGACGGTTCAGCTTCGCCCAGAGGGCACACGCAACGCAAACATGCCGACCGGTGACATTGAGATCGTCGTCAATGATCTCGTGATCCTCAACGCAGCGCGGACTCCCCCGTTCGAGATCACAGATCACTCAGATGTCGACGAGTCGCTGCGGCTGGAGTATCGGTACCTCGACCTGCGGCGGTCGAAGATGCAGGAAAACCTCATCCTTCGACATCGGATCATCAAGAAGATTCGCGAATACCTCGACAATCGCGATTTCATCGAGATCGAGACACCGATTCTGATCAAGAGCACACCGGAGGGCGCGCGTGACTATCTCGTGCCGAGCCGGCTGCATCCAGGCCAGTTCTACGCGCTGCCGCAGTCGCCTCAGCAGATGAAACAGCTCCTGATGGTGGCCGGCATGGATCGTTATTACCAGATCGCACGGTGCTTTCGTGACGAGGATCAACGAGCCGACCGCCAGCCTGAGTTCACCCAGCTTGATCTGGAGATGTCGTTCGTTGACATGGAGCAGATCATGCAGCTGACCGAGGGACTCTTCATCGAGCTCGTCGGGCTGACTGGTATGAGGGTCCAGACAGCTCCCTTCCCGCGGCTCAGCTATGACGACGCGATGCGCGTCTATGGCACAGACAAGCCGGACTTGCGTTACGGGCTGGAGATTGCCGATGTGTCCGCGGCAGTGGCAGCCTCGGAGTTTGGCGTCTTCCGTGGCGCGGTCGAGGCTGGCGGCGTCGTCCGGGGTATCGCAGTGCCCGGCAAGTCGGGAGTTAGCCGAGGGCAGATCGATGAGTTGACCACGTTCGCGCGGAACTTCGGGGCGAAGGGACTCGCCTGGCTGGCAATCGAGTCTGGCGAGGACGGGGCCCGGTCAGTGCGTTCGCCGATCGCCAAGTTCCTGTCCGAAGCCGAGATCGACGCGATCGTCGATGCCACCGGCGCGGTGGCAGGGGATCTGATCCTGCTCGTGGCTGATGGCGCTACTGTCGCAGCCAACGTGCTTGGCCGACTCCGCGAGCGCTTCGCAGACGAGCTTGGGCTGACCGATCCGTCCGTCGCGGCGTTCTGCTGGGTCATCGACTTCCCGTTGCTTGGCTGGGATGAAGAAGCCGGGCGGTGGGACGCTATGCATCACCCCTTCACCGCGCCGCTCGACGGGGATATCGAGCTCCTCGAAAGCGATCCTGGCAAGGTACGGGCGAAGGCGTACGATATCGTCCTCAATGGCTTTGAAGTCGGGGGCGGCTCGATTCGCATCCATCAGCGCGAGCTCCAGCGGCGAATCTTCGCGCTGATGGGCTACGAGGATGCGGAGATCGAGGCTCGCTTCGGCCACCTGCTACGCGCGTTCGAGTTCGGCGCGCCGCCACATGGCGGGATCGCGCCAGGCATCGACCGGATTGCGATGATTCTCGCCGGAGAGTCGACGCTTCGTGAAGTCATGGCGTTCCCGAAGAATCAATCTGCCCGCGACCTGATGTTCGACGCGCCCGGCACAGTCGATCTCAAGCAGCTCGATGAGCTTCACATCAGCGTCAAGACCCCGAAATCATCCGCGAGTGGCGGATAATCCTTCCGAAGGCGAAGGCTGGTAGCCAGATGATCCGATTCGAGTCATCTGGCTACCACATGGAGTCTGCCGGATCGGGCTCGTAGCGCGCTAGCGAATCCAGGACATACCCGACGGCGCGTCAATGTTCGGCGCGTCGAAGAGCTTCCTCGGTTCGGACGCAGTGAGCTTGCCGCCCTGGTCTGTCACCTCGACATACCATGCCTCGAAGGCGCTATCGCGTTCCCGGAAAAATGCGAGGAATTGACCGTCCGGAGACCAGGCTGGCGAAACGACCGCGCCAACGTTCGTTAGCTGGTACGGGGTGCTGCCATCGACTGGCGCGATCCAGATATCACTGGCCGAGCCGGTGCGTTGAACGTAGGCGATATTGGGAGTTGTTGGTGACCATGACGGGTCAAAAGCGCCGTCCGACGCGGATACCAGCGTGGAGACCTTTGCAGTATCGAGGTCCAGCAGCCAGACCTCGGTGTTGCGCGGTGATTCTGCGCCGATACGGGCGGTAAACGCGACGCGTTTTCCATCGGGAGAGAGCGTCGGATTCTCCTGCGGCGCGTCAACGCTCGCTGCGGCCGGCAGCATGTAGCTGAAGATGCTCTGATCGCCGCCGAGGTTCTCCGAGTACCAGAGCGTCAGTGGATCCGCGAAGCGGCTTTCACACGATGATGAGCCAGTTCCTCGGTCACTCACCCAGATGAGTTGATCACCCGCGCGCGACCAGACTGGATCCAGCGCCCAGTATGCCTGACACGCATATTCCAGACTGAAGAGCGGCGCATCCGGTTCATTGACCGTCAATCGCTTGAGCGTCGAGCCATCGGCGGTGGCAAGAATAATATCGGACCACCCATCGTGCATCTCGACGTAGGCGAAGCGATCACCTGCCGGCGACCATGTTGGCGAGCCGCCCGTCACCGAATCGATGATCGTGCGCACTGATCCATCCCACATCGAGATATGTCGATCGGAGACGAACAGAATCTTGCCGGACGGGTCAGCTCCGGTGCGTGATGGATGCTCGGGCTCCGGCGACACGAAACTCGAATCGGGCGCACCGCAGGCCGCAAGCACGATCGTCGAGATTACGAGGGCGACGAACCACCAGTGCCGACGATGGATGGTCATGTACTCTCGTCGCCCTCGCTGACTCGGTGGTATCCCATTGACCGGAGAACGCTAGCCGCAACGGCGGCCTCGTCCCACGGACGCTTTTCCGATCCATAAATCATGCTTTTTTCATGTCCTTTTCCGGCCAGCACGATGGTGTCTCCGGGTCTTGCGCGCAGCAGAATCTCAACGATCGCCTGACGCCGATCTTCGATGCAGTCGAAGTCTACACTGGGGTGTCCGGATGCCTCTTCTGCGCCAGCGGCGATTGCTGCGATGATCGCCTCCGGGTCCTCGTATCGTGGGTCTTCGCTCGTGAAGACAGCGTAATCCGCCGCCTCGATTGCGACACGGCCCTGAATGGCGCGTTTCTCGGTGTCTCTCTCGCCAGCCGAACCGAACAACACCATCAATCGCCCGGTCGTGGACGGTCGTAGCTCGCGCAGGACCGAGCGAATCGCGTCCGGAGTGTGGGCATAGTCAACAACGATTGAGAATGGCTGCCCTTCGTCAATCGACTGCATCCGTCCCGCTACCGAGGTAAGTGACATGAGTCCGTCCGCGATTTCAATTGGGGTGAGCCCGAGAGCGTGGCCGGCGCCCGCCGCCGCGAGCGCGTTCGCCACGTTGTACCGTCCGGGTAGCGACAGGTTGACCATTGCGTCTCCGGCCGGAGTATGGAGCTCGAAGCGAGTCCCGCCCGGGTATGGCTCGATGTGCGTCGCGTAGATGTCAGTGCCCATGCTCGCATCCAGGGAGTACCAGAGTGTCGAGCAATCCGCAGCTGCTGGAGCGATTGCCCTGGCGCCAGGATCTTCGGCATTCAACACAATGACGCCTCGACGCCCACGCGCGTGGCCATCACAGACGCGATTCAGCAAGATGGCTTTCGCCGCCCGATACGCTTCAACCGAGCCATGGAAGTCAAGATGTTCGTGGGTGATGTTCGTCACCACACCGATGTCAAACTCGCATCCATCCAGACGATGCAGCGCCAACCCGTGAGATGTTGCCTCGAGGATGGCAGTGTCAACTCCCCGATCGCGCATCGTGCCGAGCAGTCGCTGGATTACTAGCGACTCCGGTGTCGTCTGCCGTGTCTCGTGTGCCTCGACTTCACCGGCGATTCTCACCTCGACGGTTCCGATCAACCCGGTCTGTCGCCCGTTGTGCCGCAGGAGCGCCTCGATCAGGTGACTGGTCGTCGTCTTGCCGTCGGTGCCAGTGACCCCGATCATCGTCATGGCGTTGCCCGGGTGGTGGTAGAACTCGACCGCCAGAAGGGCGAGCGCGGCGCGGGTGTCGTTCACTTCGATGAGCGTCGGCCAGCCGGCTGCGTTGGCTGGGGCGCTCCCACGCTCAATGAGCGCGGCGACAGCTCCCCGTTTGCGTGCCTGGGCCAGGAACGCATGTCCGTCCGCGTAGCCGCCGCGAAGCGCGACGAATAGCCCCCCGGGCTCGACACGTCGCGAGTCGTATTCAATTGAGCTGACGACCGTCTGACGATCCCCTGATATCGTAGCGTCGGAAACGCAGGCAAATAGCTCGTCGATAGTCTGGTTCGCCATGCTGTCGATGTTTCGTCTCCAGCGCTCTGCCCGGTTCATGCTCTCAGGAAGCCCGATGTCAGCCAGGAGGTTACATCAATGGGCGAAGAGGGTTCGCCATGATCGACGCTTCCTGCAAGGCATCGGCAGCGGCCTCGGCCACCGCCCGGCTTTGATCCTCGCTGAGTTGGCGAAGCCGGTTCACGGCCATGGGTCCGCCAACTTCCCCGAGCGCCGCTATCGCAGCCAACGCCACCTCGACATCCTCATCATCGGTCATGTCGACGATCGCTGAAACTGTGCGCTGATCGCCGATTGATCCGAGCGCTGTGACCGCCTCGAAGCGAAGCTCAGCGTCGTCCGATCGCAACTCCCGCAGGCACGCGTCAAGCCAGCGGTTGTCGCCCTGCCGGCCCATAGCCTGGAGCGCGCTGGCGCGGATTTCGATCGAGTGGTTGTTGTAGGCATCCTCGATTGCCTCGACAATATCGTCTCCGCTGAGAAACCCGAGCGACTCCAACGCCCGACGACGCACGTCGATCGCCGAGTCACCCTCCCAGCGCTCAAACAGCGCTTCGAGGACTTCATTCAATGCCAGGTCGTCGTCGCTGTCCGCCGCGAATCGGCCCAGGCCGGTTGCCATCGCCTCTCGCACGCGCGCGTCGGGCTCCTCCGCAATCTCGCTGAGGAGGATCCTCAGTAGCTCCGGAGAGTCGAACTCCCAGAGCCCGTCAAACGCCGCCAGCCGGACATCGGGGTCGGAATCCCTGCAGGCAACCAGGAGGGCTCGCTGGTAGTGTCGCTCCACGTGGTCTTCCGCGTCTTGCGCCATATCACGCACAATGCGGATTCGCGTCGTCATTGGAATCTCATCCCAGCGATCTCGCAGGAGCGTTGTCGCAGGCCGATCGAGGTCCGAGAGTGGCGATGTCGGCGGACGTTCGTCCGGGGCCGCTACGATGGCGTCGAGGAAGGCCTCGACGCCATCGACTGTCCCGTCCGAGTCGCTTCGATCAGGCGGTGGGGGTGTAGAAGAATGCATCCTCGGTCGATTCGTCTACGCTGAATTCTGGGTGGGTGTCATTGACCAGAATGTCGCGGAGTAGCTCTGCCGGGATTGGCCGTTCGACATTCGCCGCTGCTTGCAGGTCGGCAATGAGCGCGTAGTACTTCGGATCGTCGCTCGTCTGCACGTTCTCTCCAGCGCGTTCAAACGCGGCCGCGATGACCTGCTCCGGATGACGCTTGCTGCGCTCGTCGAGCGGTTTTTGATCGGCGAAGCGCGGTACACGATTTTCGCTGAGCACAAACTCATCCTGTGTCGCGCAGTAGAACGTTGTCGGTCGGAAGACGTACTTGCCCTTTTTCTCGTCGAGAGCCAGGAGTTTGCGATCTTCACCAGAGACCCGGAAGTACTCAAGCAGGTAGTGCTGTGGCTGATCCGTTTTTTCGATGGTCAGCACTGCGCCGGGTATCAGATTCTCGGCGTAGAAGGTCTCGAGGCCGGCGATATATCCGCCGCGGTTCCCGGTCGGGAAGCGGAGCTCCGCCTGTACCGTCTCTCCCGTCTGAGGTGACTCAAACGTGATCCGCACCGCGCGCTGATCCTTGAACCCGGGCATGGGCATGATCGAGCGCAGATTGGCGTCGAACGGCAGCACACCATAGGTGTACTCGTAGTAGCTGAGAATATGCTCGACGAGTCCCTCTTCGGCCGGCTCAGCAGAGTAATCGTATTCGAGGAGGACTCGGTAATCCTGCCCGATCTCACTGGCCTTACGCTTCGCTGTGCCGATGGCGGACGCATTTGCCAGTGACCAGACGCCATGTGTCGCCGAGCCGAGGTATTCAAACTCCCGAGGTTCTCGCGACAGGCGGTAGTTGACCGCGAACAGCATCGACGCATAGTCGGCAGCATTTGGTCGGATGCCGAGCACGTCCTGGGCGATCTCCACATCGGTGGCGATCCGCTCTGGCTGTTCGCGGATGAAGTCCTCGATTCGACGGAGATCGCCGCGCGAAAGCCGCTGAAGGCGCTCCTCACCGATCCACTGATCGCCCCATCGCGCAACCGCCGCTTCGCTGCCCAGTGCTTCCTGGATGGCTTGGGCAATCTCGCTTTCGGTGGCAGTCAGGGCATCGATCTGCTGCGCGGTGACGGGCGTTACCGCTGGCGCAGGTTCTGGCAGCACTGAGACGACTTCGAACGGTGTGGTGTCGATCGGCGGCGCAATCGGCGTCTGGGTCTCAGTAGCAATAACAATCGATTCGGCTGGCGCAAGGACAGGCGCCTTACGAACGGGCCGTTCTCGCTTCGGCTGCGGGGTTGCGAATCTGGCAGTGAGCACCTGCTCGCGGCGCCCGCTGGAACCACCCGGGGATACGCCGCGGCGCGTCGTGACGAACGAGAGATCGTCTCCGGAACCCTCTTGGGCAAATACGTCCGGACTTGCCGACAACGCCTCCTCGATTCGCCTTGGCCAGGTTCTCACACGGGGTTGACTCTTCCCCATTGCCTCGACCAACTGAAGCAAGGACAGGCGAATTGGAGCACCATCACTGAAGAAGCGGCCCTGAGCCAGGTAGATCTGGAACAGTTCCGCAGCAAGCGCCTGCTCCTCGTCGGTGCCGCCGAATGCGGGTGCTGTCAGAATCTGTTCAGCCTGCATCGTTGGTTGTCCCTCTCCTGTTGATCCATGGGTGGTCTGTCTTCGCGACGATCGGCTACACGGCTACTTGCGCGCGCGTTCCTGTAACGCATGAACGAGGTCACTGGTCGTCATCGGCTGATCGTTCGATCGCAGCAGTGTCAGCAAGTACATCAGATCGGATTCACTCAAGGTCAGCATTGTGATTTCCGCCCTTACGTTCGTTCTGCAGCCTGCAATTATACACACGCGAGGAAATCGGGTTGAATCATGTTCGTCCCGCCAGGACAACTGCCCCGATAACACCAGCATCAACGCCGAGGTGGCTCGGCGCGACTACGACTCGTTGCGCCGCCGGCTCGACCGCGTATTGTCGGATCTTTGCGCGGACGCCCGCGATAAGGCGTGGCCCTGCGAGGGCGACGTAGCCGCCGATGACGAATGCGTCGGGATTAAGGGCAGTGACGAGATTCGCTCCCGCCAGACCGATCACCTGGATCGTCTCATCGATAATCGACTGGGCGATCGGGTCGCTGTCGTAACGCGCGAAGATCAACTGGAGGGTGATACCCGGGCTCGATAGCCAGCGAGTGCGGGCGTCTGGTTCGGCTGTGGCGAGCTGTGTCATCATCCTTGAGATGATCGCAGGTTCAGAGGCGTACGCTTCCAGGTGTCCGGTCTTGCCGCAGGAACAACGTGGTCCGTTCGTCGACACTACCATGTGACCGATCTCGCCGGCCGTCATCGCGGCCCCGTGAAGGAGCGTGCCGCGAATGATGACCGCGCCTCCGACGCCATTTCCCAGGTGCAGATACACCATGTCACGAGCGCCGCGCCCGGCGCCGTGCGTGTACTCTCCAAACGCGGCCGCCCTGGCATCGTTCTCCAGCACCGTCGGCACGCCAAACCGCTCCTCCATCACGCCGACGAGGGGAAATTGCTCGAATCCATCAACGCGGTGCGACCGCAAGGTGATTCCGCGGTGCACGTCAACCGGCCCGCCGAACGCGATACCAATACCAGAGATGTTGGAGGCGGTGAGTTGGTGGCGAGCGAGGAGCTGATCGATCAGAGTGCAAATCGTATCGATAGTGACGTGCGCGGTTGCGCCCATGTCAACGGCGCGTTCGGTGTCAAGGATTCTGGCATCTGCCCTAGCAAGGACGACTCGCAGGCCCCGGCCACCGATCTCCACCCCGACGACTGGCGGTCGATCGCTGGCTTCGCTTCGACCGCGGGGTTGGGGCACCTGATTACCTCCACGGCTATGCTGGCCGCCAATCAGCGACCATAACTTGATTGTATCGGAATTCACAAGCACGGGTACTGGTTGCAGGTGCTACGGGTGCGTGTTAGCATTCCCATGGCT
>CALMXF010000419.1 GCA_937870985.1 uncultured Chloroflexota bacterium | reverse complement strand
GAGCTCGTTGGCGTGAGGCGCAAGCGGATACCGCCTGGCCAGGTACATTGCCGGCACGATCATCCCGACGCCCAGACCGCCGAGCGCGACCAGAGCAGCCGCGGATGACGCGGGAACGCCAGTGTGGCGGTCGGCAGTGGCGTCGATCCGCGACCGGCGCATGGGCATCCTTCCGGCGGTTACGAGTGCTGCGGCGCTGTCTTCAGCGTCGCTATCCTACCAGCGCCGGTTCCAAACATATTCCGCCGGAACAGCCTGTGCGCGGACAACGTAAGATGACGGCGGCAGGGTGGCCCAGCCAACCCCACGAAAGGTCGCGCGATGAGCGTCAGTATGCTCCGCTATCACCACCGATACCGCGAGATTGCCGGGGTTGTGTCACATCACGGGCTCTGGTGGCTCATCCAGCAGTTCGGGTTAGATCGCGTGCCCGTCCTCGGTCGGCTTGGCTTTCGGCGCGGGCGTGAGAACGGGGTGTCACAGGCACAACACCTGCGGCTCGCGCTCGAGGAGCTGGGTCCTACGTTCATCAAGCTCGGCCAGATCCTGTCGATGCGCGACGATCTTCTGCCGCCGGAATACATCGAAGAGCTGATTCTGTTGCGCGAGAACGCTCCTCCGGTCGATGCAGATGCCATTGTCGCTGTCATCACGGAGGAGCTGGAGCTGGAGATCGAGCAACTTTACGAGACGTTTGACCGTGTCCCATTGGCGTCAGCGTCGATCGGCCAGGTTCACGCTGCGACGCTCTCCGGCGGCCGGCAGGTTGTCGTCAAGGTCCAGAAGCCCGGCGTGCCGGAACAGATCAACGAGGACCTGCAGGTTTTTCAACAGCTCGCGGCGTTTGCGCAACGCCACTCCCCTCTGGCCGAGCAGTACGACCTGGTCGATCTGGCCGAGGAGTTCAGCTGGACATTGCGCAACGAGCTCGACTATCTCCGCGAGGGTCGCAACGCCGATACGTTCCGCGCGGATTTCGCCAACAGTCGCGACGTCATCATTCCCGAGGTGCTCTGGGATCTCACGACAACGCGCGTGTTGACGATGGAGCGGATCGACGGCCTGCGGATCAACGACCTTGCTGCGCTGGACGCGGCCGGCATCGATCGTAAGGAGCTGGCAGGTCGTGCGTCCCGGATCATCCTCGACGAGGTGTTTGTATACCGCTTTTTCCATGCCGATCCGCACCCCGGCAACTTCGCGGTCCAGCCGGACGGGCGTATTGCCGCCTATGACTTCGGCATGGTCGGCCGCCTCAGCGCTCGAGTCTCGCGGCAGTTGATGTCGCTGCTGTGGGCGGCGACGCGAGAAGATCCAGAGCGCATCATCGACGCGGCAATCGGTCTCGACATCATCCATGGGCGATTCGACCGGCCCGCGCTGACTCGTGACATCGAGCGACTGATCGGCCGATACGCGCGGATGTCGGTCGGTGAGATCGACATCGAAGTTGTCTTCCGTGACATCACCGGGCTGATTCGCGAGCATCGGTTGCGACTTCCCGGCGATCTGGCGCTGCTGATGAAGACGCTCGGGATGCATGAGGCGACCGCCAAGCGGCTCGATCCCGACTTCACTCCCGTCAAGGTCGCTGCGCCATACGCACGGCGGGCGGTCTTCGGACGTTATCAGCCGGCCGAGCTCGGGACTCGGCTGTTGTCGGGCGCCGAAGATGCATTCGAGCTCCTGCTGGAGGCGCCACGACGGCTCGACCGATTGATCAATATTCTGGAGAGTGGGAACTTCGAGACAGCGATCCGCGTCATCGACGCGGAGAAGTACACACGCGACTTGCAGGCGCTCGTCAACCGGCTGGTCGTTGCCTGGCTTATCGGAACCAGCCTGATCAGCCTGAGCGTGCTGCTGGCGATCTATCGGCCAAGCAGTGTCGAGGCTTGGCTTGGCCCGCTGTTCTGGATCGGCGCTGCGGTGACAGTCGCGGCCGGCGGCATCCTCTTTCTGATATTGATGCGCCGCCGGCGCTGACCGGCTTAGACGTAGCGGTCGAACCAGTCGAGGATCGCATTGAGCCGTTCGATCCGATGCTTCGGCTGACCGGTGCGCGACATGCCGTGGCTCTCGTCGGGGTAGAGCATCATCTCAACGGTCTTGCCGCGTCGCTTGAGCGCGATGAAGAGCTGCTGAGCCTGCCCGATCGGGCAGCGCATGTCTTGCTCCTGATGCTCGATCAACAGCGGCGTCTCGATCCGATCGACGTATGTGATCGGGGATAGCTCCCAATAGATATCGGGATCATCCCATGGGTCGCCGCCAATTGTCTGCTCGGACGCCGCGAAGTAAATGTCGTCGGTGCCGAAGGTGGAGTACA
Source organism: uncultured Chloroflexota bacterium (assembly GCA_937870985.1). Taxonomy (GTDB): domain Bacteria; phylum Chloroflexota; class Chloroflexia; order Thermomicrobiales; family CFX8; genus JAMLIA01. The sequence goes on along the minus strand of CALMXF010000419.1, from coordinate 3,219 downwards.
TATCCGACAGGCAGCGCTGAGTGACGGCTGCCTTGAACCTGTCTGTATGGCCGATGACCCAGTTGGTCATGAAGCCGCCGTAGGACCCGCCGAGAACGCCCAATCGCTCGGGATCCACGTATCCCTGCCCGATCGCCCAGTCGACGGCCGCCAGCAGATCCGGCAGGTCGTGCTTGCCCCACCCACGATACAACGCGCCGGCGAATTCATCGCCGTAGCCGGCCGAACCTCGTGGGTTCGTGTAGAGGACGACATAGCCGCGCGCCGCCAACACCTGGAATTCATGCATCAGCGACTCACCGTACATGCCGAACGGTCCGCCGTGGATTTCCAGCAGCAGCGGGTACTTCGTGGCAGGGTCGAAGCCCGGCGGCTTCAACACCCAGCCGTGGACCTGGACCCCATCGGCGCTCGCGACGCGGAATGGCTCCGGATCCGGGAGCTCCACCTGCTCGCGCCACTCGTCGTTGAGGTTGGTGATTTGGCGCAAGCCTCCATCCGCGTCGAGAATCCAGATGTCCCCGACCGTTGTCGCTGTCGTGATCGTGATGGCGAGATCACCGCCCGGCAGGGGCGATGCGCCGCTGACCCGGTGGCGTCCATCAGTCAGGAGCGTTACCCCGCCGTCTGGCGCCGCGATTCGGGCGAGTTGGACGGTTCCTTCGTCGCTGCATGGCGTCAGCAGCGATCGACCACCCGCTTCCCAACGAGGCGGAGCCTCAGGGAAGGCAGCCATGTCGCCGATTGCCTGGTCAGCCAGCCCTCGATCGAGGCTCGCGCTCATGGACTCCGGCGCGCCGCCGCCCGCCGGGACGATGAACAACTCCGTCCGTGGCGCATCACTCCCCAGGTTGCGCGTCCCCAGACAGGCGATGGTGGCGCCATCCGGCGACCACGACGGACGCCGAAAGCTGCCCGTCCCATCGGTGACCTTGCGCACCGAGCGCCCGGCTGGCCGGATCGTATGAATGTCGCGAGTACTCGAGAGTTCCCAGCCGTCGTCCTGATTGCTGCTGAATGCGATCTCATGGCCGGTCGGCGACCACGCGGGGTGCTGGTGCTCGAATGCGCCGTCGGTGAGCTGCCGCGCCTTTCCGCCCGGAACATCAACCAGGAAGACCTGGCGGTAGTGGTCGTCGAGGAAGCCCTCGCCATCGAACCGGAAGCGTATCGTCGTAATGACCCTGACATCCGTATCCGGTCGCTCTGGGCCGATTCGCACCTTCGAAACGAGCGCGATCTGCGTGCCGGATGGCGACCAGGCGAATTCCTCGACCGGCCGGGCGAGCGTTGTCAGGCGTTCTGGCTCGCCGCCCGTCGTCGGGATCGTCCAGATCTGCCCCTTGCCCTTCTCGTCCGCGTTGCGGTCGGAGACGAAGGCGATGGTGGCGCCGTCCGGTGACCAGCGTGGCGATCCATCGCGATGCTGGCCCGATGTGAGTCGCCAGGACTCTTTCCCATCGACGGCCGCGAGCCAGATCGCCGAGTAGTAGCGATTCTCCTTCTGGTCCGTCCGCGTTACGGTGAAGGCGATGAGCGTTCCATCCGGCGATGCCTGAGGCTCGCTCACTGTCTGAATCCGAAAAAGATCCTCTGGCGTTACCGATCGCGCCGCCACGTCACTTGCCATCGTATTGGTCTCCATCCCCGCCGTTATATCTCGCTCCGGCCGATCAATCCTTCGATCATCCAGGCGACGACCATGCCGGATAGGCCGAAGAGCAACGTCATGAGCAGCGCAAGCAGGCCGAAGTTCGTTGCTCGGTCGATCAGCGTAACCCGAACCCCGGGGATCGCAAACCCCGGTGAGGCGATCGCCATGCCGAAAAGCGTCGATCCAAGCACTGCGGCCGCAATCAGCGCGAACGCGCTTCGCGCCAGATCACCGATCGCGAGAGTCAGCAGTGTGCCAACCAGGACAAGACCAGGGAGCAGCCAGATATCGCTGATGTGGACAGGCATCAGGTCGCGCAGGTCCGTCGTCGTGCTGGCGACGATCCCGGCGTTGGCCACGCTGGCCAGCAGCGTCGCGATGATGAGGCGAATGTACGATCTCATTCCGGCAAGTACCGCACGACAAACGGAACCCAGACCGGGTCGAGCTGTGGCTTCAGCTGAACCTGAACGCGGCCGGAGACTCTCCAGTCGATTGGTTGATTGGCGGTGCGGACATAATTCTTGTCATTGAGCGCGAGCTCGATCGGAACGGTCATCGACTCTCCACTTCGAAGAACGGTCTTCGGCCTGGCCTCGCCCCCGCCGATGTCGTGGACCCCAATCTGCACCCGTAATTCAATCGCGAGGACAGTCAGTTGCTCCCCGCTCGGGTTGTTGATGACAAACTCTGTCTGGACCGGATCATCCGGGCTGGTGAAATGAAACTGACTCAGCGACAGCTCGAGCCGATCGTAGGCATCATATGCGGCAACGAAGTGGCTGGAAGCCACCAGGATATTCACCCCGGCGAGGATCGCCAGTATCGCGAGCAGGATGAGCGCGAGGTTGCGTCCGCCTAGCCTCATGCGTCCTCTGTCAATGGGCGTGGCGGGTCGACCAGAATCGCTTCCAGCCGGCTTCCGGCAGGATGCGGAGAGTCGCCGGGCGGCACCACGAGGAACGCATTCGACCCGATGAACGACATCAGCCGCGCCGACATCTGCGATCCCGTATTGCGAGCGACGAGCGTGCCATCTGGCGACACGCTCACGATCGCCCGCTGGTACTCGATTCGGTCGGATGGCGCGACATCCCGGTCGATGGTCACCGACACGGTCGCGTCGCGATCGGGCGGCGCGGATTGCAGCGCTCGGAGAGCTGGCCGGACGAACATATGAAAACCGACGAGGCATGAAACCGGGTTGCCGGGCAGGCCGAATAGAAGTACCTCGCGTGGCCCGCGAGACACGGTCGCGAAGGTGAGCGGCTTGCCGGGCTTCATGAATAGCCGCCGGAAATGCACCGTCGCCATCTCGTCGAGGATCAGCTTGACGAGGTCCTTGTCGCCCATCGAGACGCCGCCGCTGGTCAGGACAACGTCTGCGTCGGCGATGGCGCGCTCGATCGCGGCGCGCAGCACCGCTTCGTCGTCGGCAAGACGCGCGGTCTGGATCACCTCTGCGCCGGCCCGCCGCGCGGCGAGCGCCAGTGAGAATCGGTTTGAATCGCGGATCTGACCTGGCCCTGGCAGTTCGCCCGGATCAACCAGCTCGTTGCCGGTCG
>CALMXF010000418.1 GCA_937870985.1 uncultured Chloroflexota bacterium | reverse complement strand
GAGCCGGGCTGAGCGTGAGCGTCTGGCCGGCGTCGGCTTCGTCTTCAGCGCCGACGACCCGTACGCCGGTGTCGACCTCGACGACTGTCGCGACCCCGAGACCGGCGAGCTTGAGCCGGACGCTGCGCGGCTGATCCAGTCGCTCGACTCGTACTCCGAGGTGTCCCCGAGCGGGACGGGCGTCAAGGTGTGGGTGCGGGCCACACATCCGGGGGAGGGCTACAAGTCGCCGCACATATGGGAGTCGGGCACGGTTGGCGAGATTGAGATGTACGACCGTAGTCGCTTCTTCACGCTGACCGGGCAGCGGCTGGACGGAACGCCAGCGACGATCAACGAGCGTCAATCACAGTACGACACGCTGCATCGCGCGCACGTGAGCAAAGCCCGTCGAGGACAGGGCCAGACGGCCACAGCGGCGGGAGAGGCGCCGGTGACAACGTCGACTCCGACGGCCGGCATGACCGACGCTGACATCATCGCGACGGCGATGCAGGCGAAGAACGGCCAGCGCTTCGCGGTGCTGTGGCGTGGTGACACGAGCGAGTACGACGGCGATGACAGCAGGGCAGACGCGGCGCTCTGTGCGCTGCTGGCGTTCTACACACGCAACGCTGGGCAGATAGACCGACTGGTGCGCCAGTCGGGGCTCTACCGCGAGAAGTGGGAGCGCGCGGACTACCGCGAGATGACGATCGGCGGCGCGTTGAAGCTGGTGACCGAGCAGTACGACCCCGGCCTGTTGCCGATCGTCTTCAACACGGACGCGCCAACCGTGACGACCGAGACTCCCTGGCCTGACCCGCTGGGCAGCGCCGCGTACCACGGGCTGGCAGGCGAGATCGTCCGGGCGATCGAACCAGAGACCGAGGCTGACCCCGTCGCGCTGCTGCTGACGTTCCTGGCCGCTGTGGGCAACATCGTTGGCGCCGGGCCACACTGGAGCGTCGGGATGACCCGGCACGGGTTGCGCGTCTGGCCGGTGTTCGTCGGCGAGACCAGCAAGGCGCGCAAGGGCACGAGCTGGGGCACGATCAACGCGATCTTTCGTCTTTCGTATCCCGACTGGCTCAAGGGGCAGGTCGCGAGTGGGCTATCGAGCGGCGAGGGGCTCATCCACGTCGTTCGGGATGAGATGCGCAAGACGGAGCCGATCAAGGAGAAGGGCCGGATTGTCGGCTACGAGGAGGTGGTCGTTGATCCTGGCGTTGATGACAAGCGCGCCTTTGTCGTGGAGCAGGAGTACGCGTCTGTCCTGCGGGTGATGACCCGCGACAGCAATACGCTCTCGAGCGTGATCCGGCAGGCGTGGGATGGGGGAGTCATCCGGACGCTGACGCGAAACGCGCCGATCATGGCGACGGATGCCCATATCACGATCGTGGGGCATGTCACGCGGTTGGAGTTGCTGCGGTATCTCAGCGATACCGAAGCGGGCAACGGGTTCGGCAACCGGTTCCTGTGGGCATGCGTCCGGCGCGCGAGGGTGCTACCGGACGGTGGGCGGCCCGATCACCATCTGCTCGACTACCTGGCCGGCCAGCTCACAAACGTGGTGGAGACCTCCGCGCACATCGGCGAGATCGTCCGTGACGACGACGCGCGCGACCTGTGGCACGAGGTCTACGGGCCGCTATCCGAGGGTGGCGTCGGCCTGCTGGGAGCGATGACAAGCCGGGCTGAGGCTCAGGTGATGCGGCTGGCAGCGATCTACGCGGTGCTGGATGAGACGGCGATGATGACCCCTGAGCATCTCAGGGCCGGCCTGGAGGTGTGGCGCTATCTGGAGCAGTCTGCCGCCTACATCTTCGGCGACGCGCTCGGTGACCCGGTGGCCGATGCCATCCTGCGGGCGCTCAGAAACGCCGGCGAGATGACACAGACCGAGATATCGAACCTGCTGGGTCGGAACCAGTCGGCGGCGCGAATCGACCAGGCGCTCGGGCTGCTGGCAACGTCCGGCAAGGTGAGTCGCGCGACCCGCGGGACGGGCGGGCGTCCGTCGATCGTCTGGGCTGCGCGGTAACGACGCTGGGATACGAAATAAACGAAAGATACGAAAGAAGTCCCATCCGTGACGACCTTATTTCGTCTTATTCGTTTATTTCGTACTACATACAGAAGTGAGATGCGGCGATGAAGCGACTATCTGAACCCCGGCCGGGGCGCCCTCGGGCCGTCCTGGACGTCCAGTGCGGGCGCTGCGGCCACGTCCACGGTGTGACGAGCGCTGAGGTGCTACGGGGCGTGTGGCGTGCCTGTCCAGCCTGTGACGCGCC
>CALMXF010000417.1 GCA_937870985.1 uncultured Chloroflexota bacterium | reverse complement strand
GGTCGAGGTGCTGACCCGCTATCGTGCCGCTCGCGAGGGGCTGGCCGAGATCGACGCGCGGGTGGACGCGTTGCGATCGACCGACCTGCCGGCCGCGGCCGGTTGGGACGAGCCGGTCTTCTCGCTGCTCCACGGGGATCTCTCGGCCGGCAACATCATCTGGGACGTCGGCCGGCCGACATTGATCGACTGGGAGTTCGCCCGAGACGGCGACCCGGCTGAGGATCTGGCCTACCTCACCAGCGAGGCGAGGCTCGATCCGGAGCAGCTTGCCGATATTGCCGAGGGGTACGTCGCGGCCGGCGGCGAGGCATGGGCGTTCGCCCGTCTGCCGGTCTGGCTCCCGCTCGTTCGTCTCGATGCCGCGCTCTGGTGGGCCGACTACTGGCTCGAACGCGGCGTCGACCCGCTCGCGACCAGCGAGGTGCGGGCGAGGATGGGATAACAGACGGGAAGTGCTATTGTTAGGTGAACCATTCTGTTGACCGCCGATCGAAGGTGCCCGATGGCGATACCCGCAACGACGCCCCGATTGACAGCCGATGATCTGCTCCAGATGCCCGACGACGGTCATCGGTATGAGCTCGACTGCGGAGAGTTGGTGCAGTTACCGATGTCGAGCTTCAACAGCAGCCGGATCGCCGTCAGGATATCTTCGGCGATGTATGCATTCGTGAATGCTCGCGGCCTGGGCTATATTGCCGGCGTGGACGGCGCGTACATCCTGAAGCGCGATCCCGACGTCGTCCGAGTGCCGGATGTATCGTTCGTGCGCGCCGAGCGAATGCCCCCGGAGGAGCAGTGGTCGCGATTCCTGGACTTGGCGCCGGATCTGGCCGTTGAGGTCATTTCTCCGTCCGATACTGTTCGCGATAGCCTCGATAAAGTACGCGAGTACCTTGACGCAGGCGTCCAGCTCGTCTGGGTCGTCCAACCGAGCCGTCGAATGGTGACCGTCTACTACCCCGACCGCACCGCGCGGCTCTATTACGATGACGCCACCCTCGACGGCGGCGATATCCTCCCCGGCTTCACCCTCCCGGTCGCCGACATCTTCGCCTGACCATCGACGCCACGGCGCCCCCTGTGGACACCCCCAACCTCGATTGTCGCCGCATGCGGAGCCATCATGTAGCTGCATATAACCCACTGCCTGCCGACAATCCGCTTGACTCGAAGGCACGGACGTGGCTGTATTGATGATGAGCCGACGGAGGTATACGTACATGAACGATCTTGCCGGTGGTGTCGCCATCGTGTAGCGTGGGCAACGCACCCACACACTGCCCCGATGGGGCCTGACAGCGCCGAGCGATCGTTTCCCGATGCGTCGGTTGTGAGGATGGGGAGGTCAGTGATGACGAATGGTTTCTGCCGATTGATCCAACCGCGTCTCCCGGGTCGGAAGGGTCTAATTTCGCTTACCGCGGTCACCGCCGCGCTGGCCCTGATCGCGGTCAGCCTGTTCAGTGCCGCGGCAGTCGCGCCGGCCAATCCGGCATTCCAGGATACCTGGGCTCGGACCGACCAGCCGGTGAGCTCCGGCCAGGCCGAACGAACCTGGATGTGGGGCCCGGCGGCGAACACCAGCGCGATGCAGGAAGCCTACGCCGAATCGCCCGGCGGCATGCGCACCGTTCAGTACTACGACAAGACGCGGATGGAGATCAACAACCCGTCCGGCGACCAGTCGTCGCTCTGGTACGTCACCAACGGATTGCTCGTCCGCGAGATGATCATCGGTGAGGTGCAAGTCGGCGACGCCACATTCGAGCCGCATGCCGTTGCCGACACGATCAACGTCGCCGGCGACCCGGATGATCCGAACGGCCCGACCTACGCGTCGTTCGCCAGCCGGATCGACGATGCCCCGCTCGCGATCGGCACGGTAATCACCCAGCGCCTCGCGCGTAATGGCGATGTATCGACCGACACGACGCTCACGTCATACGGCATCACAGCTGCTCACCGGGTAACAGTGACGGATATCGACCATACGGTCGCTTCGGTGTTCTGGGACTTCATGAACTCGACCGGTGTCGTCTATCAGGGCGGTCAGTTCGTCCAGGATAGCCTGTTCGTCAACCCGTTCTACGCAACTGGCTACCCGATTGGCGAGGCGTTCTGGGCCAACATCAAGGTTGCCAACAACCAGCAGGATGTCCTGATCCAGTGCTTCGAGCGGCGCTGCCTGACCTGGACACCCGGCAACCCGGACGGCTGGAAGGTCGAGGCCGGGAACGTCGGCCAGCATTACTTCCGCTGGCGCTACGAAATCACTCCTCCGACACCCACCCCGACGCCATCGCCGACGCCCGGCCCCGCGCCAGAAGTCAGCGAGGGAGTTTTCTCGGCATACCTCGCCGGCGCGAATGTGGTGCCGCCCGTTACCACCGACGGCGCTGGGACCGCGTACTTCTACGTCCACGCAGACGGCAGCGGCGTTGACTTCTCGATCAACACCCAGGGCCTGACAAACGTAACCGCGGCAAGCATCCGCGAGGGAAGCGCGACTGAAAACGGCAACGTCGTCGTCACGCTGTTCAGCAGCGCCAAGCCGGTAACGACCAACGGCGTCCTCGCCAGCGGGTCGATCGCGCAAGCGAACCTGCCGGCGGACTGGACGATTGCCGACCTGGAAGCAGGCATGGCCGACGGCAGCCTCTACGTCGATATCCAGACGACGGGTCAGACATCTGGCGCGGTCCGAGGCCAGCTCGGCGCGCTCGGCGATACGTCGTTTAACGCTGTGCTGCTCGGCGGGAACCAGTCACCCCCGACGACGTCAACCGCCGTCGGTGCGCTTGGCCTCAGCTATCATGCCGCCGACGCGACGCTCGACTACGAGCTCTACGTTCTGAACATGACCAAGATCACGGCGGCGCATATCCATTCCGGCGTGGCCGGGGCGAACGGCCCGGTGGTCGCGACGCTCTTCACGGCGGCGCAGCCTGTGACCGGTCCGTTCAACGGCATGCTGGCTGAGGGAACGCTCGACGCCGGCGACCTCACCGGCCAGACAATGCCGCACTTCGTCTACCTGCTGCTGACGGGCGGCGCCTACGGCAACGTCCATTCGGTCGATTACCCCGACGGAGAGATTCGCGGCCAGATCCAGGTCGGCAACCAGACCGATCTCGGCGCGGCGACGTATATCGCCAGCCTGGACAACACGGCCGAGAACGACTTCATGGCGATGTACATGCCGATCGACACCGATGCATCGGGACTGGCGCTCCTTTGGCCGAGCAAAGACGGTAAGACGCTGAACTACGTCGTCATCGTCACGAACATCGACCGCGTTCTTAGCGCGCAGTTGCGGATCGATGGCGTGCCGACCGCTGGCGAGGTCGTCACGATGCTGTTCGACTCGACAGCGAACGCGACCGGACCTGTCAATGGCGTGCTTGCCAGTGGCGTGATCAACGATGCAGCGGTGATCGGCCCGCTCAAGAATGCGGGAGTGAGCGGGCTGCTCGGCGCGATTGATGCGGGAGAGATCTGGGTCGGCGTTACGACAGTGCAGAACCCGGCCGGCGACATCTGGGGATTGGTAGCGCCAATTTCCTGACGCGCTGAAGTAGCTCCACTCGAAAAAGGCCGGCCGCGTCATCGATGGCGCGGCCGGCCTTTCTTGTTGCCCATCGGCTCGTTCGTCACAGCCCGAGCGGCGTCGTCGTCTGGATCCCTCAGAGCAGGCAGGCGGTGCCAGACATCTGGGCGATTTCAGTGAGGAGCCCGTATGAGCGTGGCCCCAACGCCGTAACCAGCGCCTGGATGCTGTCGGTCAGCCGAACGATCGTCCGGCTGGTGTCGAAGTCAAGCTGGCCGAAGATCTGCGCGCCGTCGGCGACGAGGAACTCCAGCGGCTCATCGGCCTCGGCGAGCGAGATGAGCTGTTCGGGATAGATCCACATGAACAGCGGGTGCTCGTCGCGGGCGACGATCCGCGCGGTGTCGTCCAGCGTCGCGGCATAGACGGCGATCGGCGCGACTGACTGGTATTCCTCCGACCACGGCTCGAACGGCGTGGTCCCGAATCGGCGGTAGACGAGCGCCACCGGCCCTGGCTCGTCGGTGATTGCGACCGTGTCGATATCGTCGGGCGAGTGGACGATCAGCGTGTATTCCTGCTCGATCAGCCGGATGGCGCTGCCGGTCTCCTCGATCGACTCGCGCAGCGCTGCCGCCGAGAATGTCTCACTTCCCTCGGCCCAGCCACCAACGCCGGTCAGGCGCAATAACACGCGTTGCTCGCTATAGATCAATGGCCGGCCGGCCAGCAGAAAGCGTCCCCGGTCCACCAGCAGCAGGCTCGATGCGCGCGCCGTATCAGGCTCGACCATCTCCGAGAGCCTCGCCATACGATGTATCTGTCTCACGTTACCCTCGCGACGCTGCGTCATTGAGATGTGATGCGTGCGCGACCCCAACGCATGATCGCACCAGTCCGCGTTACTGTCCACTCTCAATAGTACGCCTGTCGTCCAGCACTCACGGCGCGGCATATGTGGACGCGGTGAGTCGTGCGCAACTCATGCCAACTACGTCACCGTTGTCACGCGTCGCTGGCCATGCCGATAACGACGGCTCGACATGCCAGCGCGTCGGCGCGGGCGCGATGGCCGCCGGCCGGCAGGCCGAACCGCGTCGCTGCAATTTCGAGTCGGTGCCAGCGATAGTTGCCGTAACGCTCGTTCCACTGTGCGGCGAATTGCGCATATTGCAGCATTGCACATTGCCAGTTGCCACCTGGCGGCTTCAGGCCGGCGTGGTGGTTCATCTGCCCAACCAGCCTCCGATCGAAGTCCGCGTTGTAGACGACGACAGTGCGGCCCGCGAGCAGCGGCTGGAGCTGTTGGTGCACATCGCGCCAGCGTGGGGCAGTTGCTACCATCGTATCGTCGATCCCGTGGATCCGTGCCGCATCGGCAGGAATCCCCCGTTCCGGGCGGACCAGTGAATCCAGCAGAATGCGCCCAGAAACGTCAATTACCGCAATCTCGACGATCTCGGCTCGATCATCCAGACCGGTTGTTTCGGTGTCGAGGAAGACGACATCGGGCTGCCTGAGTATCGTCGCAGCCCACGCGACCGCCCCGGACCGCGCGGCTCGACGGCGTGCTTCGCTGGGCTCTGATCTATCTGGCGCGAAGAACGGTGGCATTCCGCATTCCATCAGTGAGGACGAGTACGATAATACCGCTATCGCCGTCGATCATCGTGCGGCGGATGTGGCGATCATAGACAGTGTTGGGCAAGCGCGTCAACGATGCGCGTGCCGTGGGAGTTAGCAGGATACATGGACCATCGCAACGGCCCTCGTTTCCAGCCCCGGATGGCCGCGCTGATACTGGCGATCGTGGCGCTCGGGCTTGTCGCGGCAAGCTTCCCTCCGCTGGCGCGTGAGGCTGCCGCCAAGTCGGCAAGCTGGAGCGAATACAACACAACCCTCGACGTGCATGCCGACGGAACCATGACGGTGACTGAAGATCAGGTGATCGCCTTCGAGGGCGGACCCTTCACCCATGGATACGCGACGATCCCGCTTGGGCGTATCGAGAACATCAGCAACATTCTGGTGCTGGAGAACGGCGTCCCGTACAAGCCGGGCAATAACACGCCTGGCGCCTTTAGCACGACAAATAGCGGCAGCCAGATGGACATCGACTGGTGGTTTACCCCGACGAGCGACGAGAATCGCAGCTTCACGATCCGCTACGACGTCACTGGCGCGCTCCGTGTCTACGCCGACCGGCAGCAGCTCTGGTGGAGGGTTATCGACACCGATTTCGCCGGCAATGTGGATTCCGCGACGATTACCGTCAATCTGCCGCAGGCTGTTGCCGAGGATCAGCTCTCGGTTGCCTGGTATGCGTCGAGTGGATCCAGCTTCCCGGTAGACTGGCAGGTCACCAGCCCAACCCAGGTCATCTGGCGCGCGACCAGTATCAATCAAGGCGAGGCCCTGGAGGCGCGGCTGGAGTTCCCGCCGATCACTAGCGCAACTGCGCCGGCCTGGCAGGCTGCTGATGACGCCGAACGCGCGCGCGAGGAACGGCTGGCGCCGTACAAGGCGCTCCTGAACGTGCTGCTGCTGGCAGGGGGCCTGCTGTTGCTGGGCGGGGGC
>CALMXF010000416.1 GCA_937870985.1 uncultured Chloroflexota bacterium | reverse complement strand
GCCGATGCCGCGCGCGCGGCGGCGACGGTTGCCTTGTCGCTCGCGAATCGTCGGGCGAAGTCGATGCTCTCCCTTGCCGTTGCTAGGTCGCGGTCGATCTGCCCCCGGCTCAGGCCGGCCGTGCCGAGGTGTTCAGCGACGACCTCCGGTGATGCCTCCCGGCTCCAGTGGCTGAGCGTCCCGAGGACCGGCAAGATGCCAACGATGTTCGAGACCAGCGGGAACCCGGGAACCATGCGGAGCGGCGCCATCGTTGCGGGTCGCCGCTGGGTGACCTGTCTGGCTGCCTCCGGCATCGGGCTGACTCGCTCGTCGAGCGCAAGCGCATGGGCCAGGGAAAGGTAGGAAGGAATACGTCGGATAAGGCTGTTGGCCCGTGTGCGGAGATCGTCGGTCTGAGACAATGCGTCGCGCACTGCCGCAGCAAGCTCCTGTTTCGTTGCCAGGTTCGGGTCCCAGTGAATTCGAACCCCCTCCGGCGTCGCTTCTGCCTCGCTCACGCCGGGTGTAACACTCACCATCGCGGCAACGGTGCGCGCCTCGATGACTCGGTTCTGTGCCATTTGCGTTGCCGGCTCCTGCGTCCAGGTAAGCAGGAGCGAGCCTTGTTCCTCGTCCTGCGCCCAGACCCGGATCGTCGGTGTGCCAGATTCCATCGTTGTACCCGCTGTCCTCAACGCCGAGCGTCATCCTTTCGGTAATCCTACCCGCTGGATGCGTGCAACGTTGTGACCGCTTCGGGTATCCTCGAATCATGACGATTGACGCGCGCGCGAGCCAGAATGCAGAGAGCAAACAACGGGTGGCCGAAGCGGCCGCGCGGATGGTCGAGGACGGGATGATCGTCGGCCTCGGCAGTGGATCGACGGCCGAGCTGTTTGTCCGCGCCCTTGGCGCCCGGGTCGCCGACGGGCTGCGAGTGCGCGCCGTCGCGACGTCGAGCCGGACGGAGACGATCGCACGGTCGATGGGCATCGAGGTCGTCGAGCTTGACTGTCCGCTCGATCTGGTAGTCGATGGCGCTGACGCTGTCGAGCGCGGAACGTTGGCCGCAATCAAAGGGCTTGGTGGCGCGCTGACCCGTGAGAAAGTCGTTGCGGCGGCGGCTCGGAGATTCGTGCTGATCGTCGACACGACGAAAGTTGTCAATCGATTCGGTGACGCATTCGTCCGGGTTCCGGCGCCAGTCGAGGTTCTCCCATTTGGCTGGAAGATGACGGCTCGGCGTCTAGCGGAGATTGGCTCGCCAGTCGTGCGGGAGCAAGACGGTGCGCCAGTGATGACGGACAACGGAAACCTGATTGTTGACCTCTACCACCCTGGCGAGCTGGATCCGCATCGGCTAGCGGCGGCGATCGACTCGATCACCGGGGTCGTCGAGCACGGTCTGTTCCTCGATATGGCGGTCAGCGCGATCGTGGGTTCGCCTGACGATATCTACCAGCTTCACCGCGACCGCTGACCCATTCCTCCCCCCGTGATCCCGCAGAACCATCGACATGTTCGGAAGGCGATTATCGTCGCGTAGAATGCCGTGGTTGGTTTCGTGTGATGAAGGGGTTCGTCGTGACGGAGAATTCGCGCGTGCGGTTCGGGATCGTGAGTGGGACGCGGGAGCCGTTTCCCGAGCTGGTCAGGCGCTGGCAGGAGGCGGAGTCACTCGGGTTCGACACGGTCTGGGTGACCGACCATTTCATTACCGGCTCTGAGCCGGGGCAGGATCTGGAACCGATCCTTGAAGCCTGGACGTCGATCGCGGCGCTGGCGATGGCAACAACAACGATCCGATTCGGTGTGATGGTGACCGGCAATACGTATCGCAACCCGGCCCTGCTGGCAAAGCAGGCAGTGACCATCGACCATATCTCCGACGGTCGACTGATCCTCGGCTTTGGCGCTGGATGGTGGGAGCGCGAGCACGCCGCCTACGGATATGACTTTCCCAGCAACCGCGAGCTTGTCGATCGGTTCGGGGAGGCGCTAGAGATCATGACCCGGCTGCAGGAGGACGAGCGGGCGACGGTCCGGGGCCAGTACTACTGGGTGGATGACGCGCCGTTCGAGCCGAAGCCCATCCAGCGCCCGCATGTCCCGCTACTGGTTGGCGCCTCGGGTCCTCGAATGCTCCGCCTGACGGCGAAATACGCCGACGAATGGAACACGCGTGGCCCGGTTGATGAGGTCGCGCCGCGGATTCAGGCGCTCAACGATGCGTGCCGGGAGATCGGACGTGACCCGAACGAGATCGTCCGCTCGATCTGGCCCTATGGCGACCCGTGGACCTCGGTCGATGACGTGCAGGTGATGGTTGCCGACTATCGACGGCTTGGCTTCGACGAGGTCGTCTTCGCCTGGCCCGGTAAGGACAATGTCGACGTGATGCGGACGTTCGCGCAGGACGTGATGTCGGATCTTCGCTAGTCGCCCGACCTGCAGACTCTTAGCGACAGGATGAGGAAGATGGCGAACAACGTTCGGCTGATCGACGTCAGTATCCCGATCTATCCCGGCATGTGCGAGTGGATTGGCGAAAACATCGTTGCCACCGAGCCGCTTTCGAGCACGCCGGCCGACGAGGCGAATGTCACCCGCCTCGTCCTGACATCGCACACTGGCACGCACGTCGATCCGCCCCGGCACTTCGTCCACGGCGCGACGACGATCGATGCCATCCCGCTCGACCGATGGATCGGACCCTGCTGGGTTGCAGATCTGACCGGATCGAATCCCGAAGTCACGGCGTCCGACCTGGATGCCGCGAATGTGCCGGCCGGGACCGAGCGGCTGATCCTGAAAACACGCAACTCAGAGCTCTGGCGCAGCGCGCCGGATCGGTTCGAGGATCACTTCGTCGGACTATCGCTCGATGGCGCAGAGTGGGTCGTTCAGCGCGGCATCCGGCTAATCGGCATCGACTATCTCTCGATTGGACCCTTGTACACCACCGGAACTGAGACGCACCTGATGCTCCTGGAGAACGATGTGCTCATCGTCGAAGGGCTCGACCTCGGCGCGATCGATCCGGGCGCGTGGGAACTGCTCTGCATGCCGCTCAAGCTGCGCGACGGTGATGGCGCGCCAGCGCGGGTCGCGCTGCGCGGTCCGCTGGATAGTGAGCCTATCGAGGCCGCGCGCTGAGGAGCCGCTCGGCGGCGGCATCGATGGTTGCGAGTTGCTTCGCGAAACAGAATCGTGCCAGCGGCGGGGCGGTCGCCGGGTCGAGATAGAACGCCGATGGCGGAATTGCCGCAACCCCAACATCGCGGGTGAGATAGCGACAGAAGGCGATGTCCTCGCTGAATCCCCAGGTCGTGATGTCGGCCATCAGAAAGTAGCTCCCCTGGCAATCCAGTGGAGGAAGCCCGGCGTCCCCTAGTGCTGCCCGGAGACGATCGCGTCGTTCGGCATAACCGTCGCGCAATTCCTGGTAGTAACCACGCGCACCCGCTTGCTCGATCGCCTCGGCCATCGCCTCCTGGAACGGCGTCGCTGTCGCGAACACGACAAACTGATGAACCGATCGGAGCGCAGCATTCAGCGCCGCCGGCCCGACGGTATAGCCGATCTTCCAACCCGTCATCGAGAACGTCTTGCCGGTGGAGTTGATCGTCAGAGTTCGTTCGAACATGCCAGGTAGTAGCGCAATCGGCACGTGCTCGTGATGGTCGAAGACGATCCGATCGTAGACCTCATCGCTGAGGATGATTATGTCATGCTCGACGCACAGCGACGCAATGAGCTCGAGCTCTGCTCGCTGAAATACCTTTCCGGTCGGATTGTGCGGGGTATTCAACAGCAGAACCCGAGTCCGAGGGTTGAGGACCGCGCGAAGCTCGTCCTCGTCGAAGCTCCAGTCGGGTGGGTTGAGCCGGACAACTCTCGGAATTCCACCGGCCATCACGACATCGGCGACATAGCCGTCGTAGAACGGTTCGAAAAAGACTACCTCGTCACCAGGGTCGATAAAGGCGATCATCGCGGCGAATAGTGCTTCGGTCGCGCCTGTGGTTACCGTCACCTCGCTGTCGGGATCGATCTCGCGGCCGAATCTCGCCGCCCAGTCGGCAGCGATCGCGCGTCGCAAGCGCGGTGTCCCGTGACTCGGGGCGTATTGGTTGTGGTCGGCGGCGATTGCTCGCGCTGCCGCGTCCTTCACGAAATCGGGACCGGCGAAATCGGGGAAGCCCTGCCCGAGGTTGATTGCCTGATGTTCGGTCGCCAGCCGACTCATCTCGGTGAAGACCGATGTCCCGAACCTCTGGATTCTCAGCGACCCAATATCTGTCACGGCGCCCCCTCTCGTGGCAGCAGTATAGACCGGGCGCCGGTGAGCACACACTACGAAGGGCGGCCGTCATCACGACGACCGCCCTTCGCAGTGTGTCGTGTCGCAAGCTGCGCCTAGCTGGAGCGCGGGATGGGCACATCGATGATGGTCGGTCCGCGTCGCTCGAACGCGGCGACAACTGCGTCCCGCAATTCCTCCGGCGAGTTGGCGCGGACGCCCGGGATGCCATACGCATCTGCCAGCTTCACGTAGTCGGGATTCACGAGCTCGGTGGCCATTACCTGACCAGAAAAGCTGTGCTTCATCGCGCTATCGACCGCGGTGTAGGTCGAGTCGTTGAAGATGACGATCGGAACCGTCACCTCGAACTGGATCGCGGTCGCGACCTCTTGCATCGTGAACTGAAATCCGCCGTCTCCGACAACCGCTACAACCGGGACGTCGGGCCGGCCGATCTTTGCGCCGATTGCGGCTGGCACCGAGAACCCCAGGGTGCCGTAGTTTGCCGGGAACATGTAGGTTCGCGGCGCATAGACGGGGAAGGAGTCACCCATGAGATAGCTCATCATCGTCATGTCGTGAACGATGATCCCTTCGCGCGGCAGCGCTTCACGCATCGCGTCGATATACCCGCCGAACTGGGGATCGCGCCGTGTTTCGGTAATCCGCTCTCGAACTTCGGCTACCTCGTCGGGCGACCAGCGTGGCGCAATATCGCCAGCGTTGTTTAGCGCTGCCAGAAGCGACTCTGCCGTCGCTCGGGCATCGGCGATGATGCCGATCTCGGGATTCGGATAGTTGAGGTTGATCTCAGACGGATCGACATCAACCCGGATCATGCGTTCAGGGAAGGGCATCTGCCAGAAGTTGGTTTCCTGCGCGCCCAGCTTCGAGCCGATGACCAGCACAAGGTCCGCCTCCGCGAGAAGTGAATCGGCCGGATTCTCACGCCCCCACGGATCCCAGGCATGACCGAGCGAATATGGGTTATCGTCGGCGACAACTCCCTTGCCCATGATTGAGCAGAGTACCGGCGCTCCGAGGATTTCGGCGAGCGCCGTGATCGGCTCGCTCGCGTCGCTCGCGCCACCGCCAACGTAGATGATCGGTCGCCGAGCGCTCGCGAGAGCCGCGGCTGCTTTCTCCACGGTCTCAACCGTTGGTGTTGCACGGTAGGTCGGGTGCAGTTCAGGCTCGGCGAACGGACCGACCTCCGCCAGCACATCCAGCGGCACCTCGACGTGAACCGGTCGTGGCCGGCCGGCCGTCGATGCCTGGATCGCGCCATAGACCTGCCCGGCGATGTCGCGGTGCTCGTGAACCTTGGTCGACTGCTTGGTCACGATCCCCATCAGTCCAGACTGGTCGCGTAGATCGTGGAGATTGCCGCGCATCTTGCCGGCATACTCGCGCTCGACCTGCGACGAGATCACCACGACCGGCGATGAGTCCGCGTACGCCTCGCCGACTGCGGTTGCCACGTTTGTGATGCCCGGTCCGGTGATGATCAGGGCGACACCGGGCTTGCCGGTAGCACGGGCATAGCCGTCGGCCATGAAGCCCGCGCCCTGCTCGTGACGAGCCAGAATGTGCCGGATTTTCCTGCCGTGTAGCCCGTCGTACAGCGCGAGCGTATGGACGCCCGGAATGCCAAACACGACGTCCACCCCGGCAGCCTCGATTGCGGCGATTGCCGCGCTGCCACCTGTTACCTGTTCGCTCATGTGTTACTCGTTACCCTCCGTGTGTGATCTGCTTCACGATGTAGACACTGAAGTCTAGCCGACAAGACGGGCGATCGTCTCGGTTGCCTTGAGACCGTTCCCGGTCAGAAGAATGACATGCTCACCATCGGCCACTGGAAGCCCGCGTTCGACGGCTGCGCGGAAGGCGGCTGCGCCGATGGCGGCTGTTGGCTCGACGTAGAGACCCTGCCGCCAGAGCTCGTTCAACGCCGCCGCAATCTCCGGTTCGCTGACTGCCGTCGCTGAGCCGGCCGTGTCACGAATCGCGCTGAGTATCTGCCGGCCGCGCGCTGGCGCCCCGATCTTCGTCCCTTCCGCGATTGTTTCATCTGCCGGCACTGGTTGGACCTCTTCCAGGTGCTGCTGCCAGGCAGCGACCACGGGTGCGCACGCGGCGGGTTGGACGGCAACAAGCGCCGGCGGCGTGTCGGAGACTGCGCGAAAGCCGCGCCATCCTCCGACGAACGCGCTGCCGCCACCGGTCGGTATCCATGCGGTTGTCGGGGTTGCGAATCCGAGCTGTTCCCAGACCTCGAGCGCCCAGGTCTTGACACCTTCAACGAAGACCGGATGCCAGTTGTGGCTCGCGTAGAACGCAGTCGGATCCTGCCTGGCGGCCTCCTGAGCGGCAGTAGCGACCGCGTCGCGCGGACCATCAACCAGCACGACCCTGGCGCCGAACGCTCGGGATTGGACGAGCTTGCCGGGCGATGTTGTGGCCGGCGCATAGACAATGCATGCGAGGCCATTCGCGGCCGCGAAGCCGGCCATGGCCGCTGCCGCATTCCCCGATGAATCGACGATTACGCGTTGGACGCCGATCGACTTCAGCCAGGCAATCATTACCGACGCGCCTCGGTCCTTGAATGATCCGGTTGGAAGGAGCGAATCGAGCTTGAAGCGCACCGGGTGGCCTGCCAGAGTGCCTGCCACGAGTGGTGTCATGCTGCTGCCGAGCGCGCGTGTCTCGCCACGAACAACGGGAAGAGCCGCCGCGTAACGCCATAGAGATGGCTCAGCGCGAATGATTTCAGCAGGA
This sequence comes from uncultured Chloroflexota bacterium, assembly GCA_937870985.1. Lineage (GTDB taxonomy): Bacteria > Chloroflexota > Chloroflexia > Thermomicrobiales > CFX8 > JAMLIA01. The sequence continues at coordinate 2,478 of CALMXF010000416.1, read as the reverse complement.
TCAATCGTCGGAAGATGATCGAACGCCAGTGGGCCGCCGCAGACCGGACAGCGCCAGATTGCCTGTGTCAGCGGTTCCAGATGCCCACAGAGATCGCAACGAAACTGAACACTGACCATCGACATCGCCCTTTCCCTCGTAGCGTCAACCGATGGAGTGTAGCAGCCAGTCCGGACTGTTTTTCGTGCAGTTCGGCGGCTGACAGAGTACGCTTCAGGCGTGACCGTACTGGGGATGTCTCTGGAAACCCGCCTCAAGACCACGATGCTCTCGCTCTCTCTCGATGTGGGCGAGGAGTTGATGTGCCTGATCGGGGTCAGTGGTTCCGGCAAGAGCGCGATCCTTCGGTCGATTGCCGGCGTCTACCAACCGGACAATGGGTCGATCGAGATTGGCGGGCGACAGGTTCTCTCGACCGGGCTTGGGATTAATCTCCCACCGGCAGAGCGCCGTGTCGGGTTCGTCCCGCAATCGCACGCCTTATTCGGCCATCTCAGTGCGGGCGAGAATATCGCCTACCCGCTTCTCAAGCAAAGTGACCTGCCGCCAGCGATCCTCGCCAGTCGTGTCGAACAACTCTGTGACCTGCTGAACCTCACGGATGATCTTCAGCGCCGGCCGGACGATCTGCCGCCGCTCGTCCAACTCCGGGTGGCGCTTGGCCGCGCGCTAGTGACAGATCCTGAGCTGCTTCTGCTCGACGACCCTTTTGGGCGCCTCGATCGCGAGACCCGTCCAGTAGCTCGCGCGGAATTCGCGGAGCTGCTTCGGCGTGTGCGAGTTCCTACGCTGTTCGCCACCGTCGAGCTGGAGGAGGGGTACGAAATCGCGGACAGGGTCGCTCTCATTGATGGGGGACGGATACTGCAGGTCGATGCACCGCGGACACTCCTGCTTCGCCCCGTGAACCGACGTGTCGCAGAGCTGGTCCGCAGCGTCAACGTGTTCGAAGGCACTATAGCGCGCGTCGTCGATGGCATCGCCACGGTCGACACGGTGGCCGGCATGATACGGACGCCCCAGATGGCGAGCGTCGGAGAGCGGGTCGATCTGGTCATTCGCCCGGAGCATGTCGAGTTGGTGTCTCATCCCAAGGACGCTGCCGAGAACATCATCGCGGGCGAGGTCGTCGAGATTTCGCCACACGGTCAGGTGAGCGCGGTGACGATCCGTGTCTCCGCACATCGAGTCGATACGACGATTCAGGCGTATATCGCCAACGACGTCGTGCAGTCCTCCGGGATCGTGGTCGGCGGTCGGTGTCTGTTTTCCCTCCCCGCTCGCGCCATTCATACGATGCCGATATCCCCGGCATCTTAGCCACGGCCACCAGTGCGGAATGTTCGCGGAAGCAGCCGGCCAGGCACGCGCTGGCGATAGGCTGCGTAATCCGAGTATCGAGATTCGAGGAGAGCCTCCTCGTGTCGTGCCTTCGCGCCAAAGAACACGGCGGCTACCGGCGTTGCATACGCGGCGAAACTGGAACCCGTGCCGATTGCCCAGGCGAGCAATCCCAGTGTTGCGCTGAGATACATCGGGTGGCGAACGACACCGTAGACGCCAGTATCCACAAGCTGACCTTCACGAACCGGCGTCGGCGCCATCGTGAGGTTTCTCCCGAGGGTTCGACGTGCCAGCTCCGCTATACCGATTGCGCCAGCAAAGGGGACCACCGCAATGGCGAGCCTGTTGCGATTCGGAAATCCGACGCGGCGCAGGGTTCGGATACCGGCGCTTGCGCTGGCGCCGAACAGAAGCAACTGCGCGCCGATCCAGAATCGGTCACTTGCGGTGATTTGGGACCACAATCCGTTCACGTGGCTGGCTCTCTTTCCTGGCGTTGTTCTGCTGCTGGCGAGGGACGATTGTCGATACAATGATATCCAGCCGAGGTGGTCCGCCGCCTCCGGCGATCCACGGTCGGCACGTAACGGCGTTGAGAGATCGGGAGCACCGTTGAATTACCGCGGTCACGTCCTGGTCGTCGAGGACGATATGATCATCGCCGATCTGATCGATCAGATTCTGAGCTTCGAGTCATTTCGAGTGTCTCACGTCGTCGACGGAAGGTCGGCCGTTGCCTTCGTCGTGGCTCAGCCACCCGACCTTGTGCTGATGGACCTGATGCTGCCTGTCATCAGTGGCATTGAGGCCAGTCGGCAAATCAAGATGCATTCATCACTCATTGTTGCGGCGACGCCGATCGTCGCGATGTCCGCTGGAGTCAATCTCCGAGCGGCCGCCGGAGATCTTCCGGTCGAGGGCGTTCTGGCGAAGCCATTTGATATCGATGAGTTGCTGGCGACAGTCAAGGTGCATATGCGTGCGCCGGGGTCTGGACATCTCCCGAGACGCTGCTGACATTTCATTGCAATAGAACGTAAGAAAGCCCGATGGCGAGAGATTCGCCATCGGGCTTTCCTGGTAGTAGCGGGGGCAGGATTCGAACCTGCGACCTTTGGGTTATGAGCCCAACGA
>CALMXF010000415.1 GCA_937870985.1 uncultured Chloroflexota bacterium | reverse complement strand
GTCTTCTGCAGGCCCGGAATCGATTCCCAGCTAGATGTAGATTTGGTAATCGGCGGTCCGCTCGGCGAGGCTACCGCCCAGACGGTCTCCTCGGTGGTTGGCTGAGCGCCATAACGCCACGCGGGGTAGTGCTGGCCGACGTTGCCGGCCTCGACCTGCCAGCCGGCCGGGTTGCCCGGTGTGTAGGTCAGGCAGCGGCGCTCGAAGCACTGCATCAGAACATCCTTGTAGACGCCGCCAACCTTGATGTTGGCCCAGTAGGCCTCGGTCACCGGGTAGCCGGTGGCGTAGAACGGGCTTTCGAACAAGCTGGTGTTCTTGAGTTGCCCATTCTCCCAGACCAGCCCACTGGAGTTCATGAACGCCCAGAATGGTGACGCGACCTGATGATTGAGGTTCGGCACGTTGACGCGATGCGCCGCGGTTACCCCCATGGCTGCCAGAGCGGGGTCGTTCCATACCCCGCCGTTGCGGTTGAGCCGCCAGATGATTGTGGCGCCGTCCGGCAGCGGCGCTGCCTGTCGGACCATAGCCATCGTGGTGTAGGACGGCCCTGTCGGGTCATTGGCGTCACCGCCGACGTTCGCCTGCGAGGGGATGTGGCTCTGGAACTGGTTATCACCGATCTGCACCTGGCCGGTCATCAGCTCGACGACGAGCAGGCCGTTGGTGACGTCCCAGGGTGCGGTGGCGCGGTAGCTGTTGTCTTCCATGCGGGACTTGTCGAAGTACTGGACGATGCGTTGGCCTCCGGGTGACTCGACGTACGGTTCGGACATCGGGCCGGTATTGGCTTCTGGCCCCCACATCCAGGTGCGGCTGACCGCCATGTCGGCCACCGGCTTGTCGGTGCGCGCCCAGGTGCGCTCGAACGGGGCGGTAGCAGGGGAGAAGGCGAGGACGGACGATCCTGTGCCTGCGACGGACAGGCTGAGCAAAACAACGAGGACGGTGATTGATAGAACGCGCTGGCTCATCTCCCGATCTCCTTTCACGTGATGCAGGTAACACCCGGCGCTGGAGAGGAGTCGATGAGGCTACGATGCACGATCGGGCATTGCGAAAGCATCAGGATCGGGGTGATGAATGTGCCAAATATGTATCAAAGTGGCTGTGCTGATTGATGGCAGCAATGTCGTTCAACGATTCTCGCCTGGATGCTGATCACGCGCGGCAAGCCTGATGTTGTGTCTGGACTCGACTCATTGGCAAGCCGCGCGGTCTGCTGGCTACATCGGATCCTTCAGGTTGGCCGCGTCGCCGCCGCA
>CALMXF010000414.1 GCA_937870985.1 uncultured Chloroflexota bacterium | reverse complement strand
CATCGGGACGCCGTCGCGCGCGTAGCGAACGGCCGGTTCGAGGACGCGGTCGAGCGACCGAGCGCCGAAGCGCTGCTGGAGCGCGGCCCAGCCGGCCACCGTACCGGGGACGGTGACGGTCAGACCCCCGCGTTCGGGAATCGCGTCGAAGCCTCGCTCGAGCAGATAATCAATACTCAGGCCGGCCGGGGCAGGGCCGGATGAGTTGAGCCCATAGAGCTTCCGCTCGCCGGGGTGCCAGACTATGGCAAACAGGTCGCCGCCGGCGTGACACTGGTGCGGGTAGACGACATTCAGCACGGCGTTCGCCGCGATTGCCGCATCGACGGCGTTGCCGCCCTCCTGGAGAATCCGCAGGCCGGCCTGGCTCGCCAGATAATGCGGAGAAGCAACTACTCCGTTCGTCGCCCACGTCGTCGGCCGTCCGGTCATTGAAGCCCCTCCCAATCACCACGTCACTGCTCGATTCTGCCGAAGCGATGCTAACGGAGACGGGGCACGGAGGCAACCGGGGAGGATAATGGCATGGACGCGGGACGTGGGACAGAAAGGCTGATGATGACGATCGAATACGACGATGCCGCGAAGGCGCTGGAACAGGCATGGGAGACCCGAGCGTTGATCCAGCCGCTAAGCCGGAGCGCGGGAATGGCGACGATCGACGAGGCGTACGCGATCCAGAGCGCCTGGAGCACGCTGCGGGAGCGCAATGGCGAGCGGGTGCTTGGCCGAAAGATCGGGTTGACGAGCAAGGCGATGCAGGAGCAGGCCGGGTTCGACCGGCCCGACTTCGGCCGGCTGTGGGAATCACGGTTCTTTGTCGCGACCGGAGGACGGGTCGAGATGCCGGCCGCGCTGTTCCTCCAGCCTCGCATAGAGGGGGAGATCGCCTTCCTGCTCCACTCACCGCTGGCCGGCGCGGTCACGATCGAGGAGGTGTTAGCAGCTACGGAGTCGGTGACCGCGTCGTTCGAGATCGTCGATAGCCGCTTCGAACGGCGCGACTTTCGGGTGATCGACACGATTGCCGACAACGCCTCCTTTGGCGCATTCACGCTAGGGCCGTGGGGAAGAGAGTTGCTGGGTGAGGATCTTCGTCGCGTGTCGATGATTCTGGAGCAGAACGGGGAGGTCGTCGTCGAAGGAACCGGCGCCGATAGCCTCGGGCACCCGGCAAACGCAGTCGCCTGGCTGGCCGAGACGCTGGCAAGCTACGGGGTCGCGCTACAACCGGGGGAGGTCGTGCTCTCAGGGTCACTCGGCCGAGCGATTCCGGCGAAACAAGGAGACGTATTCACGCTTCGGATGACGGGGCAACAACCATTGGAGGTCGCGTTCATCTGAACGCACGGCGCCAGTGACTCGCAGTCATTGCCGGGCTATACTGACCCCTTGGAGCACGGACACGTGAGGCGAGCATGGTCATCACTCCAGCGCGTCAGCAGTATCTGAGACTCAAGGCCGAGCACCCGGACGCCATCCTGCTGTATCGCATGGGTGACTTCTATGAGATGTTTGACGAGGACGCCCACACGGCGGCGCGAGTCCTCGGTATCACGCTGACCTCACGCGAGTTCGGCCGGAGTGGCCGCGTGCCGATGGCCGGGATTCCCTATCACGCGCTCAACGGCTACCTGCGCCGCTTTCTGCGGGCCGGCTATCGGCTAGCGATCTGCGAACAGCTCTCCGAGCCCGGGCGTGGACTCGTGGAGCGCGACGTTACCCGAGTCCTCTCGCCCGGCACAATCGACGACCCAGCGCTTCTCGATGATGGACGGGCGAATCTGCTTCTCGCAATGGCGAGCCATGGGGCGCTGGTCGGGATGGCCTGGGTCGATGTTTCGACCGGCGCGTGTGAGTATCGGATCCTGCCGGCGGACGACCCGGCCGGGCTGGCTGCGGTCGTGGATCAGCTCGACCCCGTCGAGATCGTCGGGCCAGCGGCGGACGAGCTGGATCTCGACACACGCGTGGCGATCCGACCGATTGGCGGGGAATGGTCGATCGACGACGCCGAGCAAACGCTTGCGCGGCACTTTCCGGGGGGTGAGCCAACACGGCCGGCCGCGGCGCGCGCAATCGCAGTGCTGGTCGCCTACCTCGAACGCAGCCAGCCAGCGTTGCTGCTCGCACTGGATGCGCCGATTCCATACCAGACCGAGGGGATCATGATCCTCGATCGGCAGACGCGACTGAATCTGGAAATCGACCTGCGATCGCGTGACCGCCACGATCTGTTCACCTTGCTGAATCGCACGCATTCCGCGCCGGGGGCGCGCAGGCTGCGTGCCTTGCTCGACCGGCCATTGCTGGATCGCGCAGCACTTACCCAACGGCTGGACGCTGTAGAGGAGCTGGTCAGCGACGCGACGCTGCGAACCGGGCTCGGGCGCGCTCTAGCCGGCCTTCTCGATCTGGAGCGACTGGCGGCACGGGTAGCGACCGGCGCGGCGCGGGCGAGTGAGCTGCTGGCAGTGGCCGAGACGCTGGCCGGCGCCGGGCGAGTGCTGGAAGCGCTGCGCAATCGGGCTGAGTCGGCGCTGCTGATCGAGCTGGCGGAGGAAATCGACCAGCTGGCAGGAGTCCAGGCGAGGATCCGGAGCGAGATTGACAGCCAAAGCTCGCGGTTGCTTCGACCGGGGATCAACCGACGGCTCGACCAGATCTACGCCGCCATCGATCACGACCGTGATGCGATCGCGGGAATGGAACGTGCCGAGCGCGAGCGCACAGGTATCCGCTCGTTGAAGGTCGGCTACAACAAAGTGTTCGGCTATTACCTGGAGATATCGCACGCAAACCGCGAGAAAGCGCCAGCCGACTATATTCGCAAGCAGACCCTTACGACCGCTGAACGGTATGTCACCCCGGCGCTGAAAGAAGCCGAGAGCCGGATCCTGGCCAACGAGGAGCGCGCGGCCGATCTCGAAGCGACGCTCTACGCCCGATTGGTTCATGAGCTGGGCGGCGCGGTCGGGCGAATGCGAGCGACGTCCGCCGCGTTGGCCATGCTGGATGCGCTTCTGGCATTGGCGACGGTCGCTGTCGAGCAACGCTACGTCCGTCCGGCATTGGACGACTCGACCGAGTTGACAATCGAAGGAGGGCGGCACCCGACCGTCGAGCGGCAGCTTCCACCGGGGGAATTCGTGCCGAACGACACCCGGCTCGACGCTGCTGGGAACGTCGTCATCCTTACCGGGCCGAACATGGCCGGCAAGTCCACCTGGCTGCGGCAGGTGGCGCTGATCGTTTTCATGGCCCAGGTTGGCTCGTTCATCCCGGCGGATCGAGCACGGATCGGGCTGGTCGACCGCATCTTCACGCGAATCGGCGCGCATGACGACCTCGCCGCCGGCCGGTCGACGTTCATGGTCGAGATGCTGGAGACGGCGACAATCCTGCGCTACGCGACCGAACAGTCGCTCGTCGTGCTGGATGAGATCGGTCGGGGAACAAGCACCGAGGACGGCGTCGCTATTGCGAGCGCCGTGGTCGAGCACCTCGTCGAACGAATCGGCGCGCGGACGCTCTTCGCGACGCACTTTCGCGAGCTGACCCGACTAGCCGACGAGATACCAGGCGTCATCGCGCTGCAGACGGCAATCGAACGACACGACGGAGGGCTGGTCTTTCTTCATACGATCGTCCCAGGGGTCGCCGAGGCCGCGTTCGGCCTGGAGATCGCGCGGCTGGCCGGCCTGCCGGAGTCGGTAATACAGCGCGCCCGGGCTGGAGCGCAGACGACGCCAATCGGCTGGACGACCGGGCCGCAGCCGGCGACGGCGATCGACCTTGTCCGAGAGCGCGTGTTCAACGCTCTGCTGGCGGC
>CALMXF010000413.1 GCA_937870985.1 uncultured Chloroflexota bacterium | reverse complement strand
ACAGCTCGTCATCGACGCGAGCGACACCGCCGGCCTCCTGCAGCGCTGGGGCGCGGCGGTCGAGACGGCGCCACGCGACCTGACCAGCTTTCTGATCGTCGGGCCGCCTCGCGGCGGACAGCCAGCGCTGGCCTACGTTCTGGCGGTCGTCGATTCGAACCAGCCAGAGACGATTATCGACCGCGTGCAGCCGTTGGCTGACGTTGGGCCGCTCTACAATCACCAGGTGGTCATCACTCCGTACGCCAGCATCATGGGCAACGCGCAAGGCGGTATCCACGATGCTAGTGGCGATCCCGCGGCTCGCTCAGGGCTGATCGAGCACATCACGCCGGAGTTCGCGGCCGCCGCCGCACGGCTGATCCACAGCCGGGTCGTCTACTACTTCCAGATCCGGGCGGTCGGCGGCGCGGTCTCCGATGTCGACCCGGACGCAACCGCCTACGCTCACCGCGCGGCCAACTTCCACGTTACCGCCTTCGGCAGTAGTCACGCCCGGCTGAACCAGCTCTGGGACGATCTGCACCATCACTTCGACGGCATCTACCTGAGCTTCGACACCGATCCGCGCCCGGAGCGAATCAACGATGCATTCCCTCCGCGGACGCTTGAACGCCTGCGTGCGGTGAAGGAGCGCTACGACCCGGAGAACGTCTTCCGTGACAACTTCAATGTGGCGCCGCGCCGTGGCGATGAGTTTTCGCTCGAAGGGACTTGAGAGCTCGATGGCTGACTATCGACATGACCTGATCTTCGGTGCGTTCATTACTCCGACTGCAGAACCGATCATGCATGCCGTTGACCTTGCGATCGTCGCAGATCGCGCCGAGCTGGATTTCGTCACGTTCCAGGATCATCCGTACCAGCCGTCGTTTCACGACACCTGGACGCTGCTCTCCTACGTCGCCGCGCGCACCGAACATGTCCGGCTGAGTGGCAATGTCCTGAACCTGCCGCTGCGACAGCCGGCCGTACTGGCGCGGAGCGTCGCGAGCCTCGATCGCCTCAGCGGCGGTCGGGTCGAGCTGGGCATCGGGGCTGGCAGCTTCTGGGACGCAATCCAGGCGATGGGTGGTCGCCGCCTGAGTCCGGGGCAGTCTGTCGATGCGCTGGAGGAATCCATCGACATCATGCGCCAGATCTGGGACACGTCGACTCGTGGTGGAGCGCGGGTGGACGGAATGCACTACCAGGTTCGCGGGGCCAGGCGCGGGCCGGCCCCGGCCCACGACATCAACATCTGGGTTGGCGCGTATAAGCCACGAATGCTGCGGTTGGTGGGACGAAAGGCGGATGGCGTGCTCCCGTCGCTCAGCTACCTGCCGGGAGGGCTGACGGATCTCGACGGGATCAACGCGATCATCGACGATAGCGCTGCCGCGGCCGGCCGCGATCCCTCAGCAATCCGACGGCTGTTGAACATCGCCGGCCAGTTCTCGTCGACCAGTCGCGGCCTGTTCAACGGAACTCCGAGGGACTGGGCGGAGCAGATCGCGGCAGTCGCGGTGCAGTATGGCGTCAGCGGCTTCTTTGTTGCCGCCGACGATGCGCAGACAATCGAGGTGTTTGCCCGGGAGGTTGCTCCCGCTGCGCGCGAGCTGGTTGCAGCGAGTCGCGGCGCTGGCGTGTGATATTCGCGGCTCTACGGTTTGCCGTCCGCGCGGTCCCGATAGCGCAGATAATCGGCGAAGCCGGCCAGCTCGCGGCGCTGCGCGTCGGTCAGCCTCGCTGCGGACTCGACGACACTCGCGAGCGCATGGTCACGGTTGGAAGCCGGGTGATCTCGCGACAGCTCATCGATGATCAGCGACAGGATGGCCGGCAGCGTAAGATCGCAGGCTTCCGCGACAGCGGCCAGCGTCGAGACGCTGGGGATCGCGTCATTTCGCTCGACGGCATAGAGCGAGGTGTGCGCGATGCCGACGCGCTCGCCAAACTCGCGGAGCGACCAGCCGCGGT
>CALMXF010000412.1 GCA_937870985.1 uncultured Chloroflexota bacterium | reverse complement strand
CCTGACATTTCGTGCCAGTCGATGCACCGATCGTCCACCCTGTGTTCTGGTATACGACGAACTAGTCGAACCAGATTGATAGAACGAGATAGCAGACGCCGGAGACGAACATGCAGGCGGGGATCGTCACGACCCAGGCGGTGACGATCGTCCGGGCGACGCCCCAGCGCACTCCCGCGCGGCCGCGGACGGAGCCGACGCCCATGATCGACGATGAGATGACGTGGGCCGTGCTGACCGGGAAGCCGAGGTGGCTCGCGACGTAGATGACAGAGGCGGCGGCCGTCTCGGCAGCGAAGCCGTGGATCGGGTTCAGCTTGATGATCTTGTCGCCCATCGTGTGGATGATCCGCCGCCCGCCGGCCGCCGTGCCAGCGCCCATCGCGATTGCCGCCGTCAGCATGACCCAGATCGGGATGTGGAATGTGTCGATCCGGCCGGCGGTGAAGAGCGCCAGGCTGAGGATGCCCATCGTCTTCTGCGCGTCATTCGAGCCGTGGCTGAACGCCATGAAGCTGGCCGAGAAGAGCTGGAGCACGCGGAAGACATGCTTGCCGGTCGTCGGGCGCATACGAAACGACAGCCAGGAGACGATCGTAATCAGCAGCACGCCGCCGATGAACCCCAGAACCGGAGAGCCGACCAGCGCGATCAGCGTCTTCTCGATCCCGCTCCACTGCCAGACCTTGATGCCGCCGTGGATTGCGCCCGCGCCGAGCAGGCCGCCGATGAGGGCGTGCGACGATGACGAGGGAATGGCAAACCACCAGGTGATCAGGTTCCAGACGATCGCTCCGAGCAACGCTGCCAGCACGACTGACTGGGTAATCGAGCTTCCGTCCACCAGCCCGGCGCCGATCGTCTTGGCGACGGCGGTGCCGGTCAGCGCGCCGATGATATTGAAGCCTGCCGCCATCAGCACGGCGGTCCGGAGCGAAAGGACGCGGGTTGCGACAACGGTTGCGATGGCGTTGGCAGTGTCGTGGAACCCGTTGATGAAATCGAACGCGATGCCCGCGGCAAAGACCAGGACGAGGAGAAGCAGGACCTGATCCACCTGAAGGCTACCCTTCCGTACCGTTACGCTTGCTTGTAAATGATCTCTTCCATGATCTGGGCGACTTCTTCGCACGCGTCGATAGCGTTCTCGAGCGTTTCATAGATCTCTTTCCACTTGATCACGTCGATCGTATCGACCTCGCCCTCGAACAACGCGGCGAATGCGCGTGACCAGAGCTGATCGCCCTGGTTCTCCAACTCGTGAGCGTGGACGATGTGCTGGCGGTAGCCGTCGCCGCCGCGCAGGTATGGGACGAGCGTCGCAACCTCCTTGCAGATTGCCGCGAGAACGCTGGTCAGCTCCTGTGCGAATCGGGTTACCTGCTCGACGTTGCAGAGCAGCGCGATCTCGCCGGCCTCCTCGGTTGCGTCGATAACGTCGTCGAATGCGTGGATCAGCCGGTGGATGTCGTCGCGGTCCATCGGGGTGATGAACGTACGCGAGATGCGTCCGACGACCTCATGCGTGATCTGGTCTCCCTCGTGCTCGAGGTCATCGAGGGGTTGGAATCGATCGGCGGAAATCTCGCCAGCGAAGAACGTTTCCAGCGCCTCGCCGGCTGCCACCATGCAGGCAGCAGAGCGCTCGAACAACACGAAGAACGTGTCCTCACGCGGCAACAACCAGCGCATCGTATCCCCCGTCTGCGAGCGCACAGGCGCTCGCGATCCTTCCGACGCCCTGAGCCAGGCGGCCGCAATCGGCGACGCCGAGTCGCCTGACACAGTATGGCAAATTGAGGGGGCTCCGCGCTTACTCCTCGCGCCAGCAGACGCGGGCCATGACGGATATCAGCGGGGCCGGCGAATCCCCGGCAGGGAAGACGATCGGCACGATCCGCCGGTCGAGCGTTGCCCGGAACTCGTCCCGCCGCGCCGGAGTGAGCCGCACCGCCGGCCGCTCGCCGAGTGTCATCGTCAGCCCCTCCGCATCGCGTTCGACCGCGACGGTGTCGCGTCCGTACCGGTAGCGGCCAACCACGCGGTCCAGATCCGCCGCTGGTGGATTGTAGACGGGTAGCCCCCGCGCGGCTGGCAGGTGGAGCGCCTCGGTTACGACCGCCTCTGCGATCTCGCGGGCCGGGCCGCAGGAGACGTTCAACAGCGCGATGACGCCGGCATCGAGCTCTGGCAGCAGGATCGCGTGGGACGAGACGCCGGTGATCCCGCCGGAGTGGGCCAGCACGGGCTCCCCGCGGAAGTCAGGCGCCACGCCCCAGCCCAGCGCATAGCCAGTCTCCGCGTCGCGCCAGATACGTGGCCTGTGCATCTCACGACGCTGCATGTTGGTCAGGCCGGGCATCTCACGCATCTGCGCCATCAGATAGCGAGCCATGTCGCGCGCCGTCGATCTGTGCAGCCCGGCCGGGGCGACGAGCGCACTGGCCGGCCAGTCTGGCCGGAACGCGGGCTGGCCATCCTCGTAGTCGTAGAGGCTGGTGACATCGTCCCAGCCAAGCCTGGTCGGATCGGCCAGCGTCGAGCGGGTCATCCCGAGCGGCTGGAAGAGGCGTGTATGCAGGTAGTCGGCGTAGCTGACATCCGACAGTCGCTCGACGATCTTCCCGAGCAGCGCATAGGCGTCGTTGGAATACGAGAAGCGCTCGCCCGGCAGGCCGGCCGGTCGTTCCGGCATCGTCGCCAGATAGCGGAACAGGTCGTCGTAGCTGTCCATCGGCCCGCTGCCCTCCAGCCAGCCGAGCGACATCTCGAGCACCGGCAGGACCGGTAGCCCGGAGGCATGGCTGAGCAGGTGCTCGACGGTGATAGCCGAGGTTGGGAACGGTTCGGGCAGGCGTAGCTCCGGCAGCAGCGCGATGGCCGGCGTGTCCAGCGCCAGCCGTCCGTCCGCGACGAGCTGCATGATCGCCACCGCCGTCAGCGACTTGCCCAGCGAGCCGATGCCGAAGACCGTGTCCGGCGTGACCGGGCGTCCCGAGCTGAGGTCGGCCAGCCCGTAGCCACGTTCAAAGATCACCTCGCCATCGGCGACGACGGCGACCGCTGCCCCCGGGACAGCCTCGGCGGACATCAGTGCTTCGACAGCCGTGCCAATCGTCTCTGCAGTGCTCGTCATGCTCTCACCACTCCCATAAACCGCTCAGTGCTGGTACTCTGCGTCGTATGCGCGCAGGACGTGTCGTCCGGTCGGCGGGCGCGTGCGCCGCGGCCGATACGGTACTACACCCTCAGGACTGGAAGGAGATCAGCGACCGATGGTTCGAAGCGCAATGATCGGCGCTCGGGTGCGCCGCAAGGAAGATCCTCGACTGATTACCGGGTCGTCGATGTATGTCGATGATCTGCAGATGTCCGGCATGTTGCACGTTGTCTTCGTCCGGTCACCCTATGCCCACGCACTGATCAAGGGGATCGACACGTCGGCCGCGGCAGTCGCGCCCGGCGTCGTTGCCGTCTACACCAGCGAACAGCTCGCCGAGTTCTGTGGCCCGATGCCGG
>CALMXF010000411.1 GCA_937870985.1 uncultured Chloroflexota bacterium | reverse complement strand
CGCGTTGCTGCCGCCGGTTGTGGCCGGCAACGTCGAGTACATCTTGGGCGATGTCCCTGACCTCGGTCAGCACACCGACGCGATCCTGCGCGAGCTGGGCTACGACGATGCGCGGATCGCGGGGTTGCGCGCGGCGGGGGTGGTCTGAGCTGATACGACATTGCAATGCTGAATCCCTCGCCGGGTCGTCAGCCTGAGGCTACACTTGACGTGACGTGTGTCCCTCCCATGGGGCCCACTCTGCTCGCGCCAGGTCGCGAGCATTGCGTTTCAGGGAGGCAGATCATGAATAACTATGAACTCCAGAGGCTCAAGGCAGCGACATCGTACCCATCGATCACCATCACGCTGCCGACACATCGCACATCCCCGGAGAACCAGCAGGATCCGATCCGGGTGAAGAACCTGGTGACCGAGGCGACAAACCGATTGCTCGGCGAAATGACGCGCCGCGAGGCCGAGCCGCTGCTTACCCGTCTGGACGCTCTGGCCGCGGATATCAACTATCCGCACCTGCTCGACGGAACCGCGCTGTTCGTCTCGGCCGACGTGGCGGAGTGGCACACCGTGTCGCACACGCTCCCCGAACGAGTCATCATCGACGACACCTTCTTGATCCGTGATCTCGTCCGCGCGATGAATCGGTTCCGGCGCTACTGGGTGCTCGTGCTGAGTGAGAAGCCGACACGGTTGTTCGCCGCTAGCCGCGATAGCCTGGAGGAGGTGACCGTCGGCGGCTTCCCGATGGTCCATACAGGGCCGGGCGGCGAGGAATCACTCCCGGGCGGCTTTGGCATCCGGCGGTCCGCGCACCGGGACGAGCGGCATCGCCAGTTCTTCCGGGCGATCGACGAGGCGTTCAAGCCGTTCCTCGACGCCGACCCGCTGCCGCTGATCGTGGTCGGTGTCGATCGCTGGTTGTCGTTCTTCGGCGAGGTCTCGGCAGTCACCAACGACATCATCGCGACGGTCCTGGGCAACTACGACCACGCGACGCCGCACGAGGTAGCGCAGCTCGTCTGGCCGGTTGCCCAGGAGCAGTTCATGGCCCGGCGGCTTGAGGTTCTCGACCGGCTGGGGACGGCTGTCGGCGCGCAACGCTCGTCGTCGACGCTCGGCGAGGTGTGGCGCGCGGCGCAGATCGGGCGCGGCGACACTCTCATCGTCGAGGATAGCTACCATCAGGCGGCGCGGATCAACGAGATGGGCCTGCTCGATCTCGACGTCGACGATCCGAGCGCGTCGGACGTGCTCGACGACGCGGTGGATGAGACGATCACCGCCGTGCTGCGCAAGGGCGGCAGCGTCGTCTTCGTTGAGGATGGCGAGCTGGAACAGCACAGTCGAATCGCGATGATCCTGCGCTACTAGGCGACTGATCGCCATACGGCCGCTTCCGCCTCCAGTCAGCCGATCCCTGGTTGTCAGGGAGTCCGGCGGCTGAGGTGGAAGCGGCCTTTGATCCGCGCTACTGACCGGTCGGGGCGCGTCCCTCCGTGTCTGGGGCAGCTGACTGCGCAGCCATCCAGACGTTGGCGGCTTCCATCGCCTGTTCGACCGCCGCGCCCAGGCGGGGCTGGACTCGAAATACCTTGTCGGGGCCAAGCCAGCTCAGCAGGTGCGTCCGTTCCATCTGGTCGTAAAGGTGCTCGTCCACGCCCGCGAGCATCAGCTCGCATTCACTGGCGCGTAGTGCCTCCGCATAGCGCCGAACGACGGTGAGGAAGGTGCTGCCCACCTCTCCGCTGCCCCGCAGGCTGAGAATGACGACCGCATGGCGGGCGTCCTCCGCGCTCGGCAGGAGGGTCTCCAGCGTCGAGGCCGCGGCGAAGTAGGTGCTGCCGTAGATATACAGGACTGTCGTCTTGTTGCTGGGCAGTTGCGCGGGGGCGGGCGCTTCTTCAAGGAACCCGTCAGGCATGAGAACGATCTCGACGAGATTGACCTTGTTGGCCATTTGAAACACAGCCAGCAGGATCGAGACGGCTACCCCGGTGAAGACGGCGTACTGGAGGGGGACGAAGAGGGTCGCTGCAAATGTGATCAGCATCGCGACCATCGGGATCTGTCCGGTGCGAGCCACCGTGAGCATGCGGGGAATCGTCAGCAGCTGGAAGCCAACCACGATCAACAGGGCAGCCAGCGCTGCTTGTGGAATCAGCCCGATGAGGTTGCCAAACAGCAGCACGAGCCCGGCGACGAAGACACCGGCAACGACATTCGCCCGGCGGGTCCGCTGGCCGGCCTGGACCATCAACGCGGAGCCAGACATGGACCCGCCGGTGGGAATGCCCTGCACCAGGCTGGTTGCCATGTTCGCGACTCCTTGCCCCAGAAAGTCGCGAGACGTGTCCGCGTATTTGCCGTCCGGGTTCCGGTAGGTCTGGCTCACCCCCGCGCCCTGCACGAGCCCGACGATGGCCAGCGCCATTCCCGAGACGATCAGGTTGATGTTCAGCAGGGGCACGGGTAGCCTGAGGCTGGGGAGGGCGCGGGGAATCTCGGCGATATCGCGGACAATGAGAATCTGGTCTGCGTCGAGCAGAAAGACGACGGCGCTGGCGAGGAGCAGCGCGAGGAGCAGCGCATAGTTCCTGAGCAGGCTGCGTTGGAGCATCAGGATGGCGACCAGCGTGAGCGCGCCAACTGCGAAGATGCTCAGCTGGACATGCTGGAAGTGAATCACCAGGTCTAGCGCCCGGAACACGGCATTGTTCTGGCCGCTTCGAAAACCGGTCAGGTCGCCCAGTTGCCCCAGGATGATCAGGATGGCCACGCCATTCGTGAATCCGATCATCACCGAGTTGGGCACGTAGCGGATCAGCCAGCCCAGCTTCCGGACGCCCAGCACCAGCTGAAACAGCCCCATCGACAGCACGAGTGTGACCAGCGCCGCCGTTCGCTGCTCGCCGGGAACAGACACCAGCGCGCTCGCCGTTGCCGCCGAGAGGGCGCTGGTGGTCGAGACGTTCAAGAAGACTGCGCCGGAGAACAGGGCGGCGACCGGTGTCGCGATCATCAGGCTGTAGAGGCCCAACACCGGATTGACCGTCGCCAGAGCGCCGTTGGCCATGCCCTGGGGGATGTTGACGGCCGCGAAGGTAAAGCCGGCCACCAGATCCGACTGCCACTGGCCCTTGCCGCGTGGTCGCTTTGCCATGAACTGTCCCGTCGGCGCGAGCAGCGTACGGCGCTAGCGCATCATGTCGATGGCAACGGTTATCGCCAGAATCAGCACGTCATCCTGGTCTGGCTCGATCTGAACGCCGTAGCTATCCCGCACACGGAACCATTTCCTGGAGACCTCGGCGACGAGATTGGACCCGTCGCCGATGGTGTATTCGTGGTTCACGATATTGCCCCGGATCGCGAGGTCAGGTCCATCGCCGATCTTGACAGCCCAACGGTTGCGGATGGGCGAGATGAGTGCCTTCTTGACCATTGCCACTCGCTGCCCGTCTGGCCCTTCGATCTCCATCGTGTCCCTGACTCGCAGCATGCGCTCCTGGATCCTGCACAGCGCTCTGCCGTTCATGTCCTCGATGATCAGGGTCTGACGGATTCGGAGCGCCTTGCCGTCCACCTTGAAGACACGCTGTCCCCGGTCGTCCTCGATCCAGAAGTCGTCGCCGATGCTGATCAGCTTCTGTCTCATCTGGTAGCGGGTTCTCGCGCTACGAGCTTCGTCGCGCGCGTCACGTCGTCGGCGCAATACCATCGGTGGCCACCAATTCGTGAATTACCATGCGAATAGAAGGTACGCTGACCCTGGCCTCCGTGCCCGCTGGGCCAGTCGGTTCGGACTGGCTCACGCGCTTTGCCCGCCAGAGCTGGCGACACTGGAAGGCAAAGCGCCTGACCTGGATACGGGTTACGGCGTTACGATGTTGAACCAGAACTCGAACGTATCCAGCATCGACAGGAACTCGACCAGCTTTGCTGGATCCCCTTCGATGCGGGCCTGCCCCGTCGCCAGCTTGTCGGCCATTGTCGCCTCGCCCAGCACGACGGCGTCCAGGACGACGCGAGTTGTCGTGAGGGTGGCATCGGCATCGTCGGCCTGGCGACCCTTGGCGTAGTTCAACACCCCATGTTCGATGCGCAGCACGTACTGCTCGTCGATGTCAGTGAAGTGGGCATTGAGGGTGATGACCGTGTCCTCGGCCTTCTCGCCAATGAGCCGCACCGCCAGCAGGTCGAAGAACATGTCCAGTGGCGTTGCCCGTACGATGTCGGGATTCGTGGACTTGGGCGTTGCGATGTCGATCACGCCATCGCGCAGCTCCTTGGCCGCGCTCAGATAGAAGTTGCGCCATGGCCCCGACTCGGCCTGGTATCCCAACTGCTCCAGCGCGTCGGCCTGGAGATCACGAGCGGCCTCGTTGTCCGGGTCGGCGAACACGAGGTGGTTGACCACCTGCGCCACCCAACGGTACTCGCCCTGGTCGAAGGCCCTGCGAGCGTTGGCGAGCAGCGCGTCGGCGCCGCCCATGAACTCCACATACTTCCGGCCGGCGGCCTCGGGCGGGAGGGGGTGCAGGGTCGCCGGGTTGCCATCGAAGAAGCCGAGATAGCGCTGGTAGATCGCCTTGACGTTGTGGTTGATGCTGCCGTAGTAGCCCCGATTATGCCAGGCACGGTAGATCTCGGCCGGCAGGTGGATGATCTCCGGGATCTCCAGCAGGGTGTACCCCTGGTTGGCGAGACGGAGTGTCTCGTCGTGCAGGTACTTGTACATGTCCCGCTGCAGCTTGAGATAGGCCGTGCTCTCGTCCGCGCCCCAGGTGGGCCAGTGATGGCTTGCGAAGACGACGTCGTAGCGGCCAGAGAAGTAGTCGATGGCCTCGTCGATGTAGTAGGCCCAGGCCTTGGCATCGCGCACCTGCGCGCCGCGAAGGGTGTAGAGATTGTGCATAGTGTGCGAGCAGTTTTCGGCCATGCACAGCGCGCGATACCGGGGAAACAGGAAGTTCATCTCAGCCGGAGCCTCGGTGTCGGGAGTGAGCTGAAATTCGATATCGAGGCCATCGATGGTCATCGTCTGGCCAGTATGCGTGATGGAGTCCGTCGGGATGATGAGGGAGTTTGACCCGACCGACGTCGTCTGACCCAGACCGGCGCCGACTTGTCCTTTGGTGTCCTTCGGCAGCAGATTACCGTACATGTAGCTGGCTCGGCGGCTCATCACGTTACCGGCGATAACGTTTTCGCTGATGGCATATTCGACGAAGTTTTCGGGGGCAATTACCTTGATCTTGCCTGCCTTGACGTCGGCCTCGTCGATAACGCCCTTCACACCGCCCCAGTGGTCCACGTGGGAATGCGTATAGATCACCGCGACGACAGGTTTCCGTCCGACATGCTGGTAGACAAGATCCATGCCGGCCCGCGCGGGCTCGGCCGAAATCATCGGATCGATGACGACGTAGCCGCTATCGGTCTCGATGATGCTCATGACCGACAGGTCGAACCCGCGGATCTGATAGACACCGTCGGTGACCTTGAACAGGCCATGGTAGAGCGCGTTGAGGCGTGACACACGCCACAGGCTCGGGTTGACTGACGGCGGAGCGGTCTCTTCCGACAGGAACGGAAAAGCGTTCAGGTCCCAGACAGGGCGGCCGTCAGCATTCGTGATGACTGGATCGTCGAGGCTGGCGATGAAGCCCCGACTGGCCGATTCGAAGTCCCGGACATCCTCCCAATTCAGCTCATCGCGCAGCGTGTCATTGGCAGACTGGGTGAATCGCGTCGCGTCTTTCGCTTGCGACATCCTGTCCTCCGATCGAATTCGCGGCCTGACCGCGATACCAACGATAGTGTTGAATCAGGAAGAGGTATATCAAAGTGATGTTGGCGCAAACAATCGTATCACGATGTGGTTGACTTTGTCATTGCAGAGACAATTCATGTTCGATTAAATATCACAAGTATTGCCACCAACACTCGTTATCGGATGTCTGGCAGTAGATTCTGGCGTGATAGCCTGGTCACCCCTGGATGTGAGACACAGCCATGGTTGCCACCTTCCTCGGGATCTTCTCGCAGCTGGTCGGTCCATAATAGGGATGGATGTCGACGAGCGACGCCAGACTCGGCGATTTCGGTCCGGGCTCGGCGGCGCCGAAGACGATTCTGTTCAGGAGGAAGCGCATGGCGATCAGGCCCGGCTGGGCAGGTCGGTTCTACGAGGACTTTGTGGTCGGCGACGTCTACCAGCATCCGCTGGGACGGACGGTGACGACGACCGACAACATCTGGTTCACCTTGCTGACCCAGAATACCGCGCCGATCCACTTCGACCACCACTACGCGGCCCAGACCGAGTTCGGCAAGCCGCTGGTGGATTCCACCTTCACCTTGGCGCTGGTCACCGGTCAGAGCGTCACCGACGTCTCACAGAACGTCTTCGCCAACCTCGGCTGGGACGAGGTGCGGCTGCCGAATCCGGTATTCGAAGGGGACACGATCTACTCGCAGTCGGAGGTGCTGGCGACGCGCGAGTCGAAGTCGCGGCCGAACGTCGGCATCGTGACGGTGCGGACGACCGGCTATAACCAGGATGGCACGGTCGTGATCGAGTTCACGCGCACGCTGCTGGTCTACAAGCGCGGCCAGGGGCCGAAGATCGCGCGGCTGCATCCGGAGGGGGAGCGATGAGTGGCACGACTGGCGAGCTGGCGGAATTCACTGCCGGCCTGCAATTCGCCGACCTGCCCGGCGCGGTCGTCCGGCGCGCCGAGGATCTGTTCCTCGACTGGCTGGCATCGACGCTGGCCGGGCGCGGGGCGC
>CALMXF010000410.1 GCA_937870985.1 uncultured Chloroflexota bacterium | reverse complement strand
CCGGAGACCGACGCTCCGCCATCCTCAGTAGCTCCACCAGATCGGCCACGCCGATCCACGGCCATTCCTCGTACTCATCAATCGCGCTCATCGCCTTGCATCACTCCCCTCGATGTGCCGCCGATATACCGCGTCCTCCAGTGCTCGCGCCCACCGCCAGTGCGTCCGGCGGTACAGCGGCTCGGTTATCAGCCCAGCCAGCGCCCACAGTCCTGCCCTCATGCTGCCTCGATCCTCAGCCCGGCTACCGTCGGGTTCATACTGCGATATATCCGCTCGATCTCTGCCCGATCGCCCCGCGCAATGGCCGTATGCCACCCGTCGGTCTCCACGACCAGGACGTCCCAGTACGTCCTGGTCGTCTCAGCCCAACCACCCGCCACGCGCCGGAATCTGCGCACTGGCAGTTTGCGAGCTATCATCACGGGCCGGCCAGTGCGTCGTCGATCGTCCCGTCAAACAGATGCACGGGACGCCAGACAACGACCCGGTGCCGCGAGGAGCAGATGCCGGGATCGAGCGCCGCGAGCCACTCCGACTGCTCGGGGGCCAGCCGCCCGATCGTCGCCTTCAGCTCGGCGAAGATCACCAGCCCGGCGCGCGCCAGCACGAGATCAGGGAACCCCCTCCCACCGATCATCGCGTCCCCTCGGCCCTCCTTCGCAGCTAGCCGGTACAGGCGGTCGTTGATGTGCATGACGTGCCAGCCGGCATGGCTCGCCCTGGCGATCACGTTCGCCATCAGCTCCGCTTCGCTCATGTGTCGTGCAACCGCGCTCTGGAGCGTCGTCATGACTCACTGCTCCTGCCCAGCTCGGCACGATAGGCCCGCCGAGCCAGCGCTGTCGCGTGAATCGCCCGGTGGTACGCCACCGTCGCGATCGCCAGCGCCCACTCCGCCCGCAACAGGTCCCGGCGCAGGGCGGCTATCGCCGCCCTGCGCTCTGCCGATCGGCCGGGACAGCCGGTCACGATAGCCTCGACTGGCGCACGATCCGGAGTGCATGCACCGTATCGCGGAACTCCGCGGCGGCGGCGATCACGTTCGCTGGCTCCACGCCAAGCTCGACCGCCGCCTCGGGATAGGCGCGGATCGTGTCGCGCGCGGTCGCCGTGGCGATTGCGATAGCCCGCAACCCGGCCAGCCGGACGAACACCGGCTCGCTGACGATCGCGCTGTTTACGGCTTCCTGCGCCGCTGTCATCCCGTCGCCCATCCTCGCGACCAGATCGGCGTCGGCCGCCATAACACGTGCGGTGCGCTCAAGAACGCGCCGCACGTCGTCCACCATGTCCTGCGCAGTGAAGATGACCAGCGCCCCGTACTCCGCGTCGGCGATCATCGGTCACCGCGGATCGGCAAAGAGACCTGCGCGAAGGCCTGCGCCACCTGGCGGGCGTCCGCGGTGTGCAGACCGAAGGCCTCGATCTCGCGGCGGAAACCGGCCCAATCGTGCGGCAGGACGATCGCCGCCGGCGGTTCATCCTCGTCGTCGGCCTCTTTCAGCCCGACGTGCAGCAGCTCGTGGAACAGCACCGCCTCGATCCCGCGGTCGGAGCGGATCGCCAGATTGTCGGCGGCCAGCCAGATCACGATGTCCACCGGCTCGTTATCGACGTAGCCGGACAGATATCTCGACATACCGGTGAGCGTGGTCGTCTTGCCCAGCACCGCCTTGCCGGCGGCTGTGCCGCCCTTCTTGCGCCAGAGGTAGACCGGCTGGATGACGTTGAGCGCTTCCAGATCGTCCGGGTACTGTGCGAGCAACTTCGCCGCGCCGCGCGCCAGGTCAGGGGCCGGGCGGAACTCGGCGGCGCCGAAGGCATAGGACGTCGGCGGCATGTAGAGGCGTGTGATCGGCTCCGGCACGACCTCATCGACCGTGGCATCGTGAGAGGTTGTCACTACCAGATTCATGAAAGACGTCTCCTCACTAGATGGTAAAGCCCTATCAGCGGGTACGGTGCAACTGGCCGTGATGCTCCGGGCAGAGCCAGCGGACGTCCAGCGGGAGTCCGTAGTCCTCGTGGTGCGCGTGGGCGTCGCCGCGGCCGCATACCTCGCACGGCTCGCGCGGGATGATCCCGAC
>CALMXF010000409.1 GCA_937870985.1 uncultured Chloroflexota bacterium | reverse complement strand
ACGGCCGCCGGGTCGCGGCCATCGCGGAGGAGCCAGGCGTTCAGCCGAGCATCGAGGTTATCGGGAGGAAGGCTCGGGCTGTCATAGCGGCCGGCCGCGCGTCGCTGCCGCAGTGCCTCGTAGAGCGTGACAGCGCAGGCAACGGAGACGTTCAGGGATTCGACCATGCCCATCATCGGAATGTAGACGCAACCATCGGCGAGAGCCACGGCCTCGGCGCTCGCGCCGCGTGTCTCGTTGCCGAAGAGGATCGCGATCGGCGCGGTCAGGTCGAGGTCGTACAGGTCGATCGCCTCATGCGTCAGCGATGTCGTATAGATTGTGAACCCACGCTCGCGGAGCGCGCTGTAACAATCGGCGACGGATTCCCAGGAGTTCAGGTCGATCCAGCGCAAAGCGCTGGCGGAGACGCCTTTGCTCAGCTCCGGTCGCTCCTCGACGGTGTAGATGAGGTGTGCGCCGGCCACTCCCACAGCGTCGCACGAACGCAGCATCGCGCTGACGTTGTGTGGGTCGTGGACATCTTCGATGACGATCGTGAGGTCAGCCTGGCGACGCTCCAGGGTCCCACGCATTCGCGCGAGGCGTCGTGGTGTGATCGGTCGGGCTGTATCCGTCATCGGTATTGCTAGTTCTCCGTCTCGGGATTCGTCGCGCGTATCCACGCCATCCGCAAACGGATGAATGCTGCCACACCCGGCCGGGTGCTTATTCGTCGAAGGCTGCCTCCAGCGGGAGACGGAAAGCAAGCGTGTCCGACGATCGCAGCGTCCCGATTCTCTGTCCCGAGCTGGCCCTGGCGCTCGACGATATTTGCGAAGCGGTGCTACCCTCCACAAAGGCATGATGGCTTTGACAGCCACGATACCGATCTCGTAGACTACCGGTTGGCCTCCGTCGGGCACGAGCGGTGCGTTTCTGGGGCCGTTTCTATTGCAGATGACCCGGTGACGGAGGGGATTCAGATGCCAAAGAGGACATACCAGCCGAAGCGCATCCCACGGAAGCGCGAGCACGGCTTCATGAAGCGAATGCACACGCGGGGTGGTCGGGCCGTTCTGGCAGCGCGCCGCCGAAAGGGCCGGCACAACCTGACAGTGAGCGACGAGCGTAAGCCAACGCTAAACAAGTAACGGCGCGAATGGTGACTCTGGCAAGCCCACCCTTCGCCGGGTGGGCTTTTGCCACGCTCAAGGCGGAATATCAATGATCGCGCGCCACTATCGCCTGCGACGCAATAGCGACTTCGAGCTGGTCCGCAGACGCGGGCGCAGCTGGTCGAATCGCACAGTTGTGTTGAGCGCCGTCGAAAATGGGACCAGCGCGAATCGCTACGGGTTTGCGGCTGGCAAGCGTGTCGGCGGGTCAGTCGAGCGTAACAGAGCAAAGCGGCTGCTTCGCGAAGCGATGCGCGGGCTCCACCCGCGGATGCGCCAGGGTTTCGATATCGTGCTGATCGCGCGAAACAGCGTCGATTCGCTGACGCCGGCGGCTGAGGTGGCGGCCGACCTCGAACGAGTCGCCAAACGGGCCGGGTTGCTGCGTCCGGCAGGTGAGCCAACATGAGACGCGCGCTGCTCTGGCTCATCCGTGGCTACCAACGGTGGGTGTCGCCGATGTTCCCGGCAGCCTGTCGATTTCAACCAACCTGTTCCGAGTACGGCTACCAGGCGATCGCGAAGTACGGTATCATCCGTGGCGGCGCGATGTCGGTATGGCGAGTTTTGCGCTGCAATCCATTCAACAAGGGCGGCTACGATCCGGTCCCATAGGGTAGTCGCCGCCGGGTAGACACGATGCTATCGGGCCGGCACGCAATCAGGGCGGGCAACCGCCAGACACATCGATCCGAGCGACGATCGCGGCCGACCGGATGTCCCGGGGTTAGCGCCGCACCAGTGAGTTTAAGGACCTTCCAGCTTCATGGGCGTCTGGCATGGGTACGTCGGTTTCATCGAATGGGCGCTGGGCCAGATCACCGGTGTTACCGGGAGTGTCGGCCTTTCAATTATCGTCTTCACGATCTTCCTCAAGACACTGATGCTGCCGCTGACGGTGAAGTCGATCCGCTCGACTGCCGCGATGCAGGAGCTCCAGCCGAAGATCAAAGAGCTGCAGAAGAAGTACTCCAAGGACCGGCAGAAGCTGTCGGAGGAGACCATGCGGCTCTATCAGCAATATCAGGTCAACCCGGCAGCCGGATGTTTCCCGATGCTCCTGCAGATCCCGATCTTCTTCGGCCTGTACTTTGCTGTGCGCAGCATCTCACACGATGGCGGCTCATTCCTGTGGATCCCGAACCTCGGCTTACCTGATCCCTGGAAGGTTCTGCCGATCGCGGCTGGTGTGTTCCAGTTCATCCAGACGAAGATGATGCGGCCGGCCGGCGGAGTGAAGGCAGCCGACCCGCAGCAGCAGATGATGAACACGATGATGAACTTCATGCCACTGATGGTCGTATTCTTCGGTTGGAACTTCGCCGCCGGCGCCGTGCTTTACTGGGCAACACAGAGCGTCTATTCGGTCGTCCAGCAATGGTTTATCACCGGCTGGGGCTCGATGAAGAACTGGTTCCCGTTCCTGCCGGAATTGCCAGAGCATCGCCGGCTGGGTCATCGCAAGCCGGTCGAACGAATCGATGTTGGCGAGTACCAGCCAAAGGGCGTGATGGGCATGTTGCAGCGACGAATGCAGGATGCCGGCGACCGCCAGCGCACCGCGGCGGAGACGCGTGGCAAGCCATCGGAAGCGGCGCCTGCTACGAAGTCGAAGCAAGAAGCCAAGGGAGACGGCGGCGCCTCGAACGGCACTGCCGCAACGGCCCCGGTTGACCCGACATCCAGCAGGGTGATGACTGGCCGCACACGCGCGTCATCCGGCTCGGACAACTCCAGCAGCTGATCGCGACGGGCGAGAGCCGCGCCATGTCGCCAGCCAGACACCGAGGGGATGGGAGCGCAGATGGATCGATTGCGCAGCGTTGACATCCAGGCGCGTTCAGCCGACGAGGCGATCCGCCTCGCGCTCGAGCAACTGGGCACAACACGGGACAAGGTCGATGTTCAGATTCTGGCCGAAACCGAAGATGACATCTACGGCGAAGGCGAGGTCCTTGTCCATGTCGAACTGAAGGGGAGTATCGCTCAATCACGCGGCGATCGGCAGCCGCCCCACTCCGCGGGGCCACCCCGGGGCAGCAAGCCCCGTG
>CALMXF010000408.1 GCA_937870985.1 uncultured Chloroflexota bacterium | reverse complement strand
CCAGCCAGCGATGTACCCAGCGATCCCATGCGTCCGGCCTGGCCGGCCGGAACTCGAGGCACAGGAGCCCGGCCGGCCCGGCCAGAAGCTGGCCCGGGCCAAACCGCGACTCCCAGATCGCATAGCGCAGAAGCAGATCGCTCATCAGTGAGAGTCCGCCCCGCCCAACAGCCGCTCGAGCTCGTCGATCAACGATTCAAACAGGTCGAGCGCCCGATCAATCGGCTGCGGCGACGCCATGTCGACTCCCGCGCTGCGCAACAGGTCGATCGAGTAGCGAGACGAGCCGCCGGAGAGGAACGCGCGATACCGCTGACGGGCCGGCTCGCCCTCCTCAATGATCTGCCTGGATAGCGCCGCTGCCGCCGAGATGCCGGTCGCATATTGATAGACATAGAACGCGCGGTAGAAATGCGGGATCCGTGACCATTCGGCTGCGACGTGCTCGTCGACCTCGACATCCGGCCCGTAGTACGTCCGGCAAAGCTCGGCGTAGCGCGAATCCATCAGGTCGGGAGTCAACGCGTCGCCCGCCTCGACGTGGGCATGGGCCCAGCGCTCAAACTCGGCGAACATCGTCTGACGCATCAGCGTCCCGCGGAGATCCTCCAGCACGTGGTTGACCAGATACGCCTCGAACAGCCGGTCGTCGGTCTGGCGACGGAGCGCATCGGTCAGGAGCAGCTCGTTGACGGTCGATGCGACCTCGGCGACGAAGAGCGTGTAGTGGCTATAGACATACGGCTGCGTGTTGCTGGAATAGTGCGAATGCATCGCATGGCCGGCCTCGTGTGCCAGAGTGAAGACATCGCGCAATTGACTGGACCAGTTCATCAGAATAAACGGATGGACGCCGTAAACACCCCACGAGTAGGCGCCGCTCGTCTTGCCAACATTCTCGTAGACGTCCACCCAGCGCGAGTCGAGGCCACCCGCCAGCACCGAACGATAGTCGTCACCCAGCGAGCCGAGCGCGCCCAGCACCGTCTCAACGCCCGCCTCCCAGGTGAACTCGCGCTTGACCTCAGCGACGATTGGGACATACAGATCGTAGACGCCGAGCCGATCCAGCCCGAGCACGCGCTTGCGGAGCGCAATGTAGCGGTGGAGCAGGCCCAGCCGACCGTTGACCGTCGCGATCAGGTTGTCATAGACGTCGAGAGGGATGTTGTGCGGCGAAAGCGCTGCCTCGATTGTCGATCCATAGTTATGGACGCGCGCGTAGAAGGCATCGGCCTTGACGCTAGCGGCGTAGGTTGCAGCGAGTGTGTTGCGATGGTCACGATATGCCTGATGCATCAGCGTGAATGCCTGCTTGCGAACATCTCGCGACCGGCTCTCCAGAAAGCGTGAGTAGCTGCCCTTGGTCAGGACGACCGAATTACCATCCTCGTCGGTGACCGTTCCATAGCGCAGGTCGGCGTCGTTGAGCATCGAGAAGATCTGTCCTGGCGCCATTGCCATCTCGCCGGCCGCCGCTAGCAGCCTCTCTTGGTCGGCCGAGAGGACGTGGGCGCGCTGGCGCAACAGACTCTCGAGGGCATGGCGATACACCGCCAGTGCCGGCTCACCATCCAGGTACGACTCAATCACGCCGTCCGGCATGGCGAGGATCTCCGGCTCGACGAACGACCCGACCTCGCTTGCGTCGACGCTCAGCTTGACGGCGCGATCATAGTTCGCAACGGCCTCGGCGTTAGCGTTGTCCTCGTCCTTGCGGAGTCCGGCCCAGGCGAAGATGCGGCCCAGCCGGTTGCCGATCGAGTCCTGGAGCGCAAACGCGGCCAGCAGCTGGCCGGCGCCCTCACCGAGCGTGCCCTGCATCACTGTCAGACGTGGCAGATCGGCGCGGACACTCTCGATTGCGGCCTCCCATGCCGCCTTGTCGGGGAAGATCGCAGTCAGGTCCCAGGTGTCGTCGGCTGGGATCTCGGCGCGGGTACGGGGCGCAGTGGCTACCATCGGATGCCTCTCGTGTCTGGCGTGTCATCGCCCTGCGGGGCGGTTCTGTCCGGCGCGTCTCCGTGGGCGTTTCGCAATTTCGCGCTGACTATAGCAGCCGGCCGGCGGGCTATGATTGCCGACGGCACGCCGGGGGACGACGTGAGACGCAACGGGGAGGACCGAACCACGTGATATCTCGATTTCAGTGGCTGGCGGCGATATTGACGCTCATCCTGGCGTTATCGGCGGCAACCGTTCTCGCGCACGAGGCTCCGGCCCGATCCAACCCGGCCGATGGCAGCGTTATCCCCACGGCGCCCGCGCAAATAACGATCACCTTCCCCGGCGAGCTCGACGCGACCGGCAGCTCAATCAGGGTGCTCGACCCGGACGGCAAGGACATCACGCCAGGCAGCGCGGGCGTCGATCTGGAGAACCCCGACCGCAACATGCTGGTCGCGTCGTTGGCCGGCGACCTGCCAAACGGCAGATATACGGTTGACTGGGTGGCGCTATCGCTTGCGGACGGCCACAAGACAACCGGCGACTTCAGCTTCACAGTCGATCCGAATGCCCCGGCGCCGACCGCCCAGAGCGCGGCGTCTCCAACCAGCGCTACGAGTGTCGGCGCTGCTTCTGCCAACCCGACAGCGTCTGGCGGCGACACCAGCGGTAAGGGGTCGTCGAACGCCAAGGTCTACTTCGCAATCGGCGCGGTTGCGGTGGTTGCGTTGAGCGCGGCGGCCGCCTCGGTCCTCGCCCAGCGGGCGAGGAAGCAGTCGCGGTAGGCGCTACCGTAGCGCCGGTCGGGATACTCGCCTCG
>CALMXF010000407.1 GCA_937870985.1 uncultured Chloroflexota bacterium | reverse complement strand
GTGACGATCGGAAACGTGTAGTGGAACTCCTGGTCTGTGGCGTACAAGGGACGAAAGCGCTCGGCGAAATCTCGAAGCCTTCGGAGGAGATAGCTGGAATTGGCGTCGTCGTCGAACCCGGATGCTCTTGCGAGAGATCCGTCAGCGCGCTCATACACTGCCACCCGTTCTCCAATCCTTTCACCGTGGACGGCCTCGGCCAGACGCCTGGTGGCCGGACTGATGAACGTCTGGTCCGTTATGGTTTCGATGCGTGATACGTCGTCGACACCGAGCCGGCCGTCGATGATGCGCTCTGCGAGATCGAGATAGGCCTGGCGCGGATCACCAAACTGATCGGGTGCGAGATGCCGCGCAACCTCATCGTGAAGGAACTGGCCCAGAAAGCGCTCTTCGCGTCGACTTCGTAGCCCGCTTCCCTTCAGTGTTACCGTGCCATCGTATCCGAGGAGCGCGTAGTTCTTGAGCCGCAGGGATAGCATCCCCAAGAAGCGACCATCGTGAGCGAGATTGATTCCGGTTGGAAGCGTCTCGCTGACGCGCGCCACGAGCGCCTCCTCCGACGCGAGCGTTCTGACATCCGCAGGGGGCTCGAAGAAGACACCGTCGGTGTCAACCTCGATTGCCCGTGAGCCGTTCGATTCGAGTTGCACGACAATGTTCTGGATGAGGTCCTGCCCACGGAGCGTGACCCGTTCGGCGGCATCGTAGTCGTTGAAATAGCCTCGCGAATAGCCGAGATACCCATAGAACGAGTTGATCAGTACTTTGAAGCTGGTCTGAATGCCGCGCCACTGCGCGCGATCGTGCCCGGTGCTTTGCTGCTCGCGTCGCTTGGCCTGGAGTCTGCGCTTAGTGAGAACCCCGAGCATTGGAACAAACATACCAAGCTCGTCAGATGCCGGGCGGATGTCATCCACCAGCATGATTGAAGGGTACAGACTCTCAATGTCGCACTTGACCACCGGGGAAAAGCGACCAGTCCGGCGCAACTCGGTGTATCCGCCCGGGTACCCCCGTGGGGGGCCCGGCGTTGGGATGCTGTAGCCTCTCGACAGATATGCTCGGAGCATCAGATCGTTGATCTTCTCACCCGGCCCGCCTGTCGCGACTGATTGCAGTCCCCGCGGCAGGATGCGTGTCTGATAGAACTCAGTCGGCAGCGCGAGCTCGCTCAGTACGTTCACATCGAGGACATCATCGATCGCGTAGTGGATCAGGCGTTCGCGATCATGATCCCAGGCCGCGGTGATATCGACCCCAGCAACGTAGGTTCTGTCGTGACGGGCAAGGCCGAGTGCCCGGATCGCCGGCTTGAGGGCGTATGAGGAGAGTTGTCCGGCCGTGTCGTAGCGTTGGATTTGTTGATAGGTGTCGACAAGATGGCGCCCGTAGATCCGCGCGGCGTTATACGGGATGGATCGAGCCCCCGCCTTGAAGCGTTGCTCTCCGCCAACTCGAACGGGTGAGCCATCTCGACCCCACTCGAGCTCCAGGTGGTACCGACGTGCGCGTTCGATCAGATACGGCAGGTCGAAGTTGAAGATGTTGTGACCTTCGATAACGTCGGGATCGTTCGATTGAAGCCACGCCGTCAACGCCCGGATCATATCCGGCTCACTCAGCTCGTCCCCGCGGAATACGATTGCTGACTCGCCGTTGATCGCGGCCGTCACGAGGAGAATGCGGGCGCCTTCAACAGTCGGGTCGAGCCCGAGCGTCTCGATGTCGATCTGAGCTCGAACCACGGTATCAAACGAAATACCGCGAAAGAGGCCGCGACCTGAATCGACAAGATACTGATCGGCTGCGCTCGTAAACGTGGCGAATGGCCGGCCGGCCTCGCGCAACCATCGATAGACATCGAGCCACGCCGCCCAGTTTGGGGCGTCGCAACGAACGCGTAGGCGGCCATCACCATCGAGCAGAGTCGTGGACATCTGGCGGGGAAGGTTCGGCACGGTCTCGGCGTCGACAACCAGCCACGGCGTGAACTCCACCAACTGCTCGCGGACACCGTCGTGCGTCCGGTGATAGATACGGATACCGCGGTCTCCAGCGCGTTCGACAGCGACGATGCCTGGTGTCGGGTCGACACCGAAAAGATCACCAGCGTATTCTGCTTCTTGCTCTGTCATCTTCCTGGGAGCATCTCCATGCATTGGCACGCCATCGGTCTCGCTCCGATGATACTCTGGGAGCCAGTGGATCTGGAGAACGCGTCGTCGAGCGGCTCATTTGCGATGGCACGGTCTCTGAGCACGAGGGGCATAGCGCGATGTGTCTGCACACTTCGAGGAATCAGTTGATCCCCGACGATGTGATAATTGGCGAGCGCACAATATGACAGTACACCGGCGACTGCTAACGTTGCTCCTCGACACGGTCCTGCCGCCCGTCTGCTCCGGGTGTGGGCTCGGTGGCGCGTGGCTATGCCCACGTTGCGCTGCGACTGTGCAGGGTATCGATGGCGACTGTGCATGTCAGCGCTGTGGCCGGCCGCTCGGCATCGGTCCGCAGACATGCGAACGTTGCGACGCGTGGGGCGATGCGATCGATCACGCGCGCAGCGCGTTTCAGTACGAAGGCGCCATACGGACGATGATCCATCTCATGAAATATGACGGACAGCGGGCCAGGACGGAGTGGTGTGGGGGCGCATTGGCGACCATCGTGTGTTTGCACGACTCGCCGATCGACGTCCTCGTTCCGGTGCCGCTGCATCGCGCGAAGGAACGAGCCCGCGGCTTCAACCAGTCGTGGCTCATCGCTCGGCATCTGGCCACTCATGTGGAGATCGAGGCAGTGGACGCACTGGTGAGGATTCGTGAGACGCGGTCGCAAGTTCAGCTTGACGCAGGCCAACGCCGGGAGAACGTCAGGGGTGCTTTCGTCGCTCGCCGTCAACTTCGTGGAATGCGCGTGTTGCTCGTTGATGATGTTCTCACTACGGGATCGACTCTCGTCGAGTGCGCGCTTGCCTGTCGGAAGGCGGGGGCCGAGTCAGTGTGTGCGGTGACCGTCGCGACGGCGTAGTCAGCATTCAGCTGGGGTGCGTTGAGGACCAAATCCGGTGGCCCTGATCACCAGGCCAACGGCAGTGGGGAGAGTCGCGCGCTCTACCGACGTCCGGTGCGATCGACCAATTCCAGAGCGCCGGCGGTTGCCCAACGATCTGCTTCGAGAATCGTCTCAATTGCGATGGTCCCATGATCAGGGTTGTGCGCGTCGAGGATAGTTGACACGATCGACGCGATGTCCGCAAAGCCAATACGGCGATCGAGAAACGCGGAGACTGCAACCGAATCGGCGGCAGACAGCACAGTTGGGTAGGTCGAGCCGGCCTCGCCAGCGGCGTAGGCCAAACGGAGCAAAGGGAACGAGTCGGTATCTGGCGCCTCAAAATCGAGCCGCGACAGCGCGAGAATGTCGATGGGTGGCGCCGGCGGCCCCAATCGATCCGGCCAACTGAGCGCATACTGGATCGGCAGCCGCATGTCATGTGAGCCGATCTGGGCAAGGACCGAACCATCGACGAACTCGACGAGCGAGTGAACGAGCGACTGCGGGTGAACGACGACCTCGACCTGGGCAAATGGCATGTCGAACAGCCAATGCGCCTCGATCACTTCGAGACCTTTGTTCATCAGCGTTGCAGAATCGATAGTGACTTTCGCGCCCATGTCCCACGTAGGGTGGCGCAACGCATCCTCGGGAGTGACGCCCTTGAGCTGATCGATCGAGAACCCGCGGAAGGGGCCTCCGGACGCAGTCAGAATCAGCTTCTGGACGTTGCCGATGTTGTCGGCACGACCGCCCAGGCATTGCCAGAGCGCAGAATGCTCGCTATCCACCGGCCGGAGGGATCCTGGCCGTTGGCGCGCGATCGGCATCACGAGCGCGCCAGCAGCGACGATCGTTTCCTTGTTCGCCAGCGCGACGACCTTGCCAGCGTTCAGCGCGGCGATGGTCGGCTCAATTGCGGCGTGGCCAGTGGTGGCAATGACGACGATGTCCACCTCATCCAGCGTCGCCATCGTGGTGAGCGGATCAATATCGATCGTCGTCACACCGTCGAGAGCGACATGGCCATGCTCGAGCGAGACATAACGAACATTGTGCTCAATCGCCTGACGCTCAAGCTCGCCCGCATTGCGTGAGGCCGCCAACGCCACCGCCTCGAAGCGATCTCTGTGGGTCGAGATCACGTCGAGTGTGTTTCGTCCGATCGATCCTGTAGAGCCAAGGATTGCAATCCGTTGGCGTCGGTCACTCACGTCCACCCCAGCCAACCCACGAACAACGCGGCGTAGAACATGAATGGCACCGTCACGA
This sequence comes from uncultured Chloroflexota bacterium, assembly GCA_937870985.1. Taxonomy (GTDB): domain Bacteria; phylum Chloroflexota; class Chloroflexia; order Thermomicrobiales; family CFX8; genus JAMLIA01. Next base: position 41,883 of record CALMXF010000407.1, on the reverse strand, counting down.
GTAACGCGTCGATGCGGTCGAGAACGCCGCCATGCCCGGGGATGACTGAACCCATATCCTTGATGCCGATCTGGCGCTTGATCAGTGACTCGCAAAGGTCGCCAATCATCGCGCCAAGCGCGACCAGCCCACCGAGCACGAGGAGCAGGATCGGTGAAACAGGAAGACCGAATGCCAGCCCGGAGACGAGGCCGGTGATCGCGCCACCAAGGAGGCCGGCAACTGCGCCCTCGCGTGTCTTGCCGGGGCTGATATGCGGGATGAGCTTGACCCGCCCCCATTGCCGACCGATCAGATAGGCGAAGACGTCGGTCATCCAGGTTGTAACGAGCACGAATAGCAACCAGGCCAGACCGAGCGCGGCAGCGCCATCACCGATCAAGGCATCCGCGTCGCGGATCCAGTCCACATTGACGGCGCCGTGGATCCGACGAATCAGGATGAAATGCATAAGGGTGAAACCGATGTACATCACCCCGCTGAGGCTGAACGACCAATCGATGAGAGCGCCGTTGATGTCTTTCTTGACCAGATGCTGGGCGAGGGCGAGCAGCGTGTACGCGCACATGGCGCCGGTAAGCGCGCGGAACGGCGCGTCGGTGCCGGCGATGACAACAAGCGCGATGATCGCGACGGTTCCTGTCCACGTCGATGGACGCGCACCGACGCGCTGATATGCACGATAGAGCTCATAGAGCGCGCCGATCGCGATGAGTCCGACAACCACCGAGAAGACCGGGCTTCCAAGAATGGCCGGCACGACACCGATCAGAACGACGCCGATTGAGGAGATCGCTCGTTGTTTCATTGGCGATCAGACCTGGGCCGGCTGAGCCGGCGCCATCCCCATGAGGCCGCCGAATCGCCGTTCGCGCCTGCCGAATTCGCTGACGGCATCGTCGAGCTCGTCGGGTCCGAAATCTGGCCATAACACCGGACTGAAGACATATTCAGCGTAGGCCGCTTGCCAGATCAGGAAATTACTCGTGCGGAACTCACCTGATGTCCGGACGATCAGATCCGGGTCGGGCATGGCCGTGGTGAAAAGATGCGCGGAGATCGTCTCTTCGGTGATCTGATCGGCCGGAATCCCGGCCGCGACGATCGCGCGGACTGCGCTGACGATCTCTGCCCGGCCACCGTAATTGAACGCCAGTGTGAGCGTGATGCGGTCGTTGTTGTGCGTAAGCTCGATAGCGTCGCGGATCGAACGACAGAGATCAGATGAAAGGCCCTCGAGGCTGCCGATATGTTGCAGGCGGGCGCCCTGCCGGTGGAGCTCGGCGGTCTCACTTTCGATCGCGCGAGCCAGGATGCTCAGAATGCCTGCCACTTCATCCGGCGGCCTTCGCCAATTTTCGGTTGAGAACGCCCACAACGTCAGGTAGCCGATGCCGAGCTCCGCGGCACGCGTCGTAATTCGACGGATGTTCTCGGTTCCGGCCTCGTGGCCCGCAATCCGCGGGAGTCCGCGTTGTCTCGCCCAGCGACCGTTGCCGTCCATGATGATACCGACGTGTTCCGGGATGGCGGTCGCAATCGGCTGCGATCCATCATGCATCGTGAATGCCCCTGTCGGTGACTAGACCTCGAGAATCTCGGCTTCCTTGGCCTGGCCAATGTGATCTGCATCGTCGGTGAAACGCTTGGTGAGGCTATCGATATCAGTCTGCGCGCGTCGTTCGTCGTCCTCGCCGATCTCTTTGTCCTTGAGAAGTCCCTTGAGATGATCGACGGCATCGCGACGAACATTACGGATCGCGACCTTGCTTTCCTCAACCTTGCCTCGGACGACCTTGACCAGCGCTTTGCGGCGCTCTTCGGTGAGAGAGGGGATCGCGAGCCGGATGACGACGCCATCGTTATTTGGCGTCAGGCCCAGATCTGATTTCTGAATCGCCCGTTCGATCGCACCGAGTGAGCTGCGATCCCAGGGCTGGATCACGAGCAGGCGTGCTTCGGGCGCCGATACACCCGCGATCTGATTCAGCGGAGTCGCTGTGCCGTAGTAATCGACCGATAGCCGTTCGACGAGGCCAGGAGCAGCACGACCGGTGCGGATACCCGCGAGTTCGCGATGCAACGCGTCGATCGCGCCAGCCATTCGGTGCTCGGCGTCATGCTTGATTTCGGGGACCATCTCGCCTCCCATCACTGCTGGACTCCGCCGCGGAGACTCCAGCGTCACACGGGGTCAGGGCTCGAGCAGATGAGAGTTCCAACTGGCTCACCTTGGGCTGCTCGCTGGATATTACCACCCTCCTGGACATCGAAGACGATGATCGGAAGGTTGTTGTCTCGACAGAGCGCCACCGCCGCCGCATCCATGATTCGCAGGTTACGCTCGAGGACATCCTGGTACGTGAGAACATCGTAGCGGACTGCGGCTGGATCGATGCGCGGGTCGGCGCTATAAACGCCGTCGGTTCCGTTCTTGGCCATGAGAATGGCTTCGGCGCCAAGCTCCGCTGCACGGAGCGCCGATGCAGTGTCGGTGGTGAAGTACGGGTTGCCGGTTCCCCCCGCAAGTATGACGACCCGGCCTTTTTCCATGTGGCGGATCGCGCGACGACGGATGAACGGCTCGGCGATCTGGTGCATCTCGAGCGCTGTCTGAACCCGAGTGGGTGTTCCGAGGTGTTCCAGTGCATCCTGCAACGCAAGAGCATTCTGGACGGTAGCCAGCATGCCCATGTAGTCCGCCGTCGCGCGATCCATACCTGTCGTGCTAGCCTCAAGACCGCGCCAGATGTTGCCGCCACCGATCACGATGGCGATCTGGGTGCCGGCTTTGTGAACCTCGCGAATGTGGCTTGCGAGGGTGGAGACGACCTTTGGGTCTATCCCATACCCCCGCTCGCCCTCGAGCGCCTCGCCGGACAGTTTCAGGACAACACGGCTGTAACGCTGTCGTTGGCAAGACCGCTCAGTCATTATTCGTCGGCCGTATCGGCATCGCCCGACATTTCGCCGAGCTCGAAGCGCGCGAAGCGACGGACGATGATGTTCTCACCGATCTTCGCGATCGCATCCTGCACCAGGTTGCCGACGTTGCGCTTGGGATCCCGAATCGAGGGTTGAGTCAACAGCACCTTCGCTTCGAGGAAGTGCTTCTCGTCGCCAAATTCCTCGACTCCAGCGGAGCGCGCGTCTGCCGGCACGTCCTCATTGTTGATCCAGGTGGGGTTCGTAGCTGCGATCTGCATCGCAATTTCCTTGACAAGGTGCTTGAAGTCGTCGGTGCGAGCGACGAAGTCGGTCTCGCAATTGACCTCAACCATCGCGCCGATGCGGCCACCGTGGATGTAGGTCTCGATGATGCCCTGCCGGGCTGAACGGCCGGCCTTCTTGCTGGCCTTTGCGGCGCCTTGCTCCCGAAGGATTCCAGCCGCCTTGGCCAGATCGCCCCCCGCATCTTCGAGCGCACGCTTGCACTCCATGATGCCAGCGCCAGTGCGCTCTCTGAGCTCCTTTACGAGTGCTGTGGACATGACTACTCTCCTACTAATACTGGTTGTTCGCGCATCGCTTCGTCACGGTGCGGCCCGTGCCGGTGTCGACCACACCGGACACGGGCCGCGAAGGACATCTCGGTCGTTAGCGGCGGCGTGACCGCCCTGCAGCCCCGTCGCTGCCGGCCTCGTCGCTCTCCTCGGCCTCATCGCCCGGATAGCCGTAGTCCTCAGCAGGGCCCCGCGAGTCCATTTGCTCGTCGGCAATCGCGATTTCGAGGCGCGTGCTTCCCTCGATGATGGCATCGGCCAACTTCGACAACACGAGTCGAACCGACCGGATAGCGTCGTCGTTCGATGGAATCACGAAATTGATCGGGTCAGGGTCGCAGTTCGTGTCAACCATTGCCACAATCGGGATGCCAAGCCGGCTGGCCTCCTTGATTGCGAGCTCCTCCCGCCGCGGATCCACGATCACGATCGCCGCCGGCCGCTGGGCGAGCTCCTTGAGTCCGCCGAGTGTTCGCTGGAGCTTCTCGAGCTCTTGCTCCTTGGCCTGCGCCTCCTGCTTGGGAAGATAGGCGAGCTCGCCGGAGAGCGATTGACGCTCGAGATTCCGCAGATATTGGAGACGGGATCGAATCGTGACGAAGTTCGTCAATGTGCCGCCGAGCCACCGGCGGTTCACATAGAACATGCCACAACGGCTTGCCTGCTCCTCGACAGTCGCCTGAGCCTGCTTCTTGGTGCCGACGAAGACGATCTTCCCACCGCGCACGGCGAGATCTGCCAGGAAGTCCTGCGCTTCTTCGAGCAGCTTGGCTGTCTGATGGAGGTCGATGACATGAATGCCGTTGCGCTCGCCGAAGATGTACGGGCGCATCTTCGGATTCCAGCGCTTCGTCTGGTGGCCAAAGTGAACCCCGGCCTCCAGCAGTTGTTTCATTGTGACCTGGGTGTCTTCGCGTGCGACCTTCGCGACCATCATACCTCCCGGTGTTTTTCCTCCGCGCGCCGTGAATCGGACATCGTCCCGGCAGCCTTGCCGGTCACACCCGATGCCCGCCGATGCGCGTGCGTATTTATCCGGCGCATGCCGGACAATCCGGCATTGTAGCACAGGAACACGTTGCCGACGCCTGTGGTCGAATGTCGAAACGTGAGAGATCTGGAGTGATGCTAGGGTTTGGCCTTCAGGTAGTCCTGGACGAGCCAGCCGGTCCCCGCGGCGCCTTCGACCTGCCACCATGTGTAGCCCTCGGCATCCAGCGGACCATCGACGACCGTGAGCTCGGTGCCATCGAGCAAGATATCGACGATTTCAGCATCGGTGGATGGCTCGCTCCGGAAGTTCACACCGGTTCCACCGGAGTTAGCGACTGTGACGGTTGAGCCTATCGCAATCGTGCCACTGCCGGTTGGCGGCTTCGTCGCTACGCCCGGAGGATGGGTAGCTGCACCGGCCGGCGGGGTTGTGAGGATGATCGGCGACCCGCCCGTGCCAACTCCGTTGGTTGCTACTGGCGATGCGGTGATGGATGACAGCGTGGCTTGTGGCGTCCCGCCAATCGCGGGGGTATTCTTGTTGCCACCCCAGAATGCGTTCGCCCAGAACCAGAACAGCGCGAGGATCAGGATCACACCAAGGATCGGCGCGCCGATGCGAAGGTAATCTGTCCAATAACGCCCTTCGGCATAATGTCCGGGATCCCGTCCGCTAGCCCCGCCTGGTCGAGAGAGCTCCTCGCCGGCCGAGGGATAGTCGTCATCGGGATCGCTGCCATAGCCGGAAGAACCAGACACCGAATAGATCGGCTGGCCTGCGTGCGTCGAGATAACTCTGCTGGGGTTCGCGGAATCATCGGAAACCGGGTGAAGCGGGATGTAGGGGCGGATCTGGCCCGTGGCGTCGGCGGGTTCCCAGTAGTTTCCCATGCCGCGCTCGCAATCGAGATCGTCTTCATACACGAGATGGTTCTGCTGGGGTGCATACAGGGCCGGGTTGCGACACCATCCCCTGCGCCAGATCGGCGCCGGCTCGTAGTGCTTGCAGGTGCTGCACTTGCGCCCGGACATTCCGCCCCCCATCACCGGCTGGCTTCGCGCCACTTCTCAATCGTCGCAGTCGAATGACTGAGCACAATGACACGCACCAGCGTCCGCGAGGATCGCGCAGGGCGTATCGAAATCATCGACCGGTGACGAGTATAGCACGAGGGCCTGACGATGGCAGATCGAGCTATGTCGGATTGTTACCTGTGTCATCGTCCGAGTCATCACGAGCCTCTTGCCCGGGCAAGTCCGTGTCACCCCGGGAGGATGAGGCTGCTGGTGACGAGAAATTCCGGAGATACGAATATGATGAGGCAGATTCACCGCTGGAATCGGCCACTTCAGCGGGAGCCTCCACCGAGCCTTCAGCAGCATCAGTTTCCGCGGCGTCGGATACAGACTCCATGTCGAGGCGACCTTCGAGGACTGCGCCCTCGTGGATGACCAGACGATGCGTTTTGACAACGGCCTGCACAACGCCGGTCGAACGAACCTCGAGCCGGCCAGAGCATGTGATTGACCCAGCAATCGTCCCTTCGACAATCGCGTCGGTTGCGGCGATATCAGCATCGACCTCGGCCCCGGCCGCGACATACAGTACACCGTCACATTGCAGAACTCCGGTGACGCGCCCCTCAATTCGCAGATCGTGCGGTGTCGCCAGCGTTCCCTCGACCGTGGTGTGCCGGTCGATGAGTGACCGGCTGCCCTCGAGTGACTGAGCGGCTAGCGTGTCTGGCGGTACGGTTGCTGTGCGCATACTCATGGTGGCTGGCTCCTCTTATCGTGGCGCGCTGGCGCTACTCGACCGGCGTGGGCGACTGCATCTTCACGTCACCCTCGACGGTGGCGCCTTCGTGAACGATGAGCGTCGGCGATGTCACATCGCCGGAAATCGAGCCTGACGGCATCACCTCCAGGCGGCCGAGACACTCGATCGTGCCAGTCACCGCGCCGGCCACAATGATGGTGCGCGCACGAATGCGCGCATCGACTGTCGCGCCCTCAGCGACATAGATCTCATCGCTCGCGCTCAGCTCACCCTCGATTGTCCCGAAGATCTGGATCGATCCTTCGGATCGCAGCGTCCCGCTCCAGCTGGAGTTCGCGGACACTACTCCGGTCGAAGCGTCGGACATTCGTGGTGGTTGATGGCGACGTTGACTCTCGATCGAGGGCAATGGCGATCGTGCGGCGGCCTCTGCGGGCGCCGAATAGGTCGGCAACTCCTCAGCGTCGTCGACTTCGTCCTCATCGGAACCAAGCTGCTGCCTCAGTGTCGAGATCTGACGCTGAAATGAATCCGTGCGACTTTCTTTACGGAATACCATTGCCTGCCTCCCTCATGTTCCGGCCGCGATGGCGGTACGTACACGACCCTGACCTGGCCAACACGGAGACCACCACGTGGACGCCATCTGAGCTTAACAACTGATCTCAGGTCTTCGCTCGTTGATTACACTCACGAGTATAGAGTGTACGTACACCCTATGTCCAGAGGAAGGCCGAGCGATTCTGCCGGTGCTGGAGTCTCGATAGCCAGCAGCTGATATCGTGAGGCGGCGGATGTCGAAGCTCCGGGACATCGGCACGATCAAACGATGCGATTCAGAGATTCTACTCCAACTTCGCCAGTGGAATGATGGATAACCAGGGTTGCGGCGGCGTGGGCGTCGCGACTACTCGCGACGCGTGAGGATCATTCCGGAAGCTGGTATTTTCAGCTTGTGCAAGCCAAGGGTAATGGTACGCCCGACAGGACTCGAACCTGTGGCCTCTTGCTCCGGAGGCAAGCGCTCTATCCGCTGAGCTACGGGCGCATGTGCGCTGTGACACGGGGCCAAGTATACCGGACTTCGGAACCGAGAGGAGGGCCGTGTCAGGCACTCCCGGCGGCGAGATCCTCGTCGATGATTTCGGCGATGCGGTTCCCGAGATCGACCGCGTAGTTGGTGCCCCGATCCTCCGGATAGATCTGGGACATGTTGGCGACGTAGAGGCCGGCAATCGGGGATCGATGTGACGGGACCTTCTCCGAATACTCGAGTGTGACGATCGGCTGAGCTGCTCGAGCGCGGAAGACCCACATTCGCTCGATCCAGCTATCATCGAATCCGGGGTTCACAAGACGAAGCTTTGGCACGACCTCGTGGCGAAGCTCGTCGTCGGTCATTGTGACGAACGGGTGGTCCCAGTCGAGATACTTTCCAACATAGACCAGATGAGCTCCTCCGTAGTCAGCGGGGTCGAGTAGGTTGGTGTGCTCGATAATCCCGGTGAATGGGAGCCGGTCGTCGCCGATGTTGAGCCAGTAGATATCTGACAGCTTGCGGTCGAGCTGCAGGAGGATCACGATCGCGCCCTGATAAATCATTGACGTAAGCTGCTGAGCGTATGCTGCAGGCATATCAGGGATCAGACGCATGATGAGTGGCGATGGGATAGTTGCCACGACGATATCGGCATCGTCACGCCGGCCGTCGGCGCCGACCAGCGTGAACTGGCTGGCGCTTTCGTCGTGCCGTTCGAGTGCCTCGACGCCAGTGCCTGTGCGAATATCGACGCCAAGTTCCCGACAAGCATCGGCGAGACGATCGATCAGAACATTGAAGCTACCATCTATGTAGCCCAACTGCTCGCGAGCCAGGAGGCCCGGTCGTGACTGGGTTCGGAGAAAGATCTTGTTCCAGAACCACGCCATCGCAATCTCGGGCGCGCGTGGGCCGAATTTCGCCCGGAGCTGGGCTCCCCAGACGCGATTGAAGGCCCGTTGGCCCGCAGTCCGTCGCAGCCATTCCCAGGCTGTAACCCGTTCGAACCGCTTCCAGCCGCCGGATGACGTGCTGATGCGCTGGAGATAGAGGGTGATCAGACCCAGCCGGACACGATCCACCACTGGAATGAACGGTAGCCTGATCAGATCGGTCGCAGTTGTGAGCGGGTAGATCCGTCCGTCATAGAAGAACCCGACATTGGAGTCAATCCAACGCAGGCGGCTGCCGATGCCGAGTTCCTCCATCAGCTCGATGATCGCGCGATCGCTCATGAACAGATGGTGGTAGAACTTCTCGATCTCAGCGCCCGACGGTAGCTCGAACGCGGCAGCCAACCCTCCGAGCTGTTCATCCTGCTCCCAGAGTGTCACCCGGTGCCCCTGGCGAGCGAGACGGTATGCCGCGGTCAGACCCGCGATACCGCCGCCGATAACCGCGGTGCGTCGCGCTTCGTCGTTCGGAGACTGACCCATCAGGTCAGGTTGCGCGCGCGCGCGAGCCAGATGGCTTGCGCCAGAACAGGAAGAAGCGCTGGACTTCCCCGTTTCGCCAGGAGACAAGCAACTGGCTCGCGTTGAAGATCGAGGAGTAGGTGCCGGCCGCAACTCCGATCAGCAGGGCGAACACGAACCACCGCGTCGACTCGCCGCCGAAGAGATACAGCGCCGCCAGCGTCAGAATGACGGTGAGCGACGTGTTCAACGAGCGCACCATCGTCTGGGCGACCGAGTAGTTGACCGTTTCCTCGAACGTCGGGGCGATTCGTTTTCCGAGGTTCTCGCGGATTCGGTCAAAGACCACGATCGTATCGTGAACGGAGAAGCCCATGACAGTGAGCACGGCGGTGACGAACAGGGCATCGACCTCGATGTCTGCCACCCAGCCCAGAATCGAAAAGACGCCGAGGACGAACAGGACATCGTGGAGCATCGCGACGATCGCGACCGTTCCATAGAGCACAGGACTATCGGTGTTCCGGAATGCCCAGGCGATGTAGGAGAGCACGCCGATCGATGCGAGAATCACCGCAAGGATCGCCCGGTTGCGGATCGCATTGCCGACGGTTGGGCCGACTGTCTCGATCTGCAGTTCCTTGAATTCGCCGAATCGCGCTCGGAATTCGTTCTCGATCGCGGTCTTCTCTGGCGAACCCTCTTTGAGCTCCTTCATCCGGATCAGGATCGTGTTGTCCTGGGAGGTTTGAACGATCGAATCCGAGTAGCCATGCGTGGCCAGGATGGATCGAACCTCCAGTGAGTCGACCGGCTTCTGGAATTGCAGCTCCCACGAGGTGCCACCAGTGAAGTCGATGCCCAGGCTGAGACCATGAACCAGCAAGGCAATGACCCCCGGAATGATCAGCAGCGCCGAGATGGAGTACCAGATGCGTCGTTTGCCGACGATATCGATCATGGAACTACAACCCCTGTCACGTCGGTTTCTCCTACTCGGCTCGGGCGGGGACACCCTGCCCGTGATCGACTCCCAGCCACCAGCGATCGTTGATCGGACGGATCGTAAGCAGAATGCGCAGCATATTTCGAGTCACGACAATGGCGGTGAACATCGACACGACGACACCAACGAATAATGTTAGCGCGAAACCCTGGATGATGCTGGCGCCGGTGTAGCGGCCGAACCAGAACAGGATCGCGCAGGTGATCATCGTTGAGATGTTGGAGTCGCGAATCGATGGCCAGGCGTGGTCGAATCCCGCCTCGATTGCTTCCGGAATAGGCCGTCCAAGCCGGAGCTCATCTTTCAACCGGGCGAAAATCAGGACGTTCGCGTCGACTGCCATGCCGATCGAGAGAATGAAGCCAGCGATGCCGGCCAGTGTCAGCGTCACGGGGATGAGCTTGAACAACGCAAAGACGATCGATGTATAGATCAGCAATGCGAAGACCGACAGGAGACCCGGCAGTCGGTAATAGAGGATCATCATCAGCGCGACGAGCCCGAGCCCGACGAGGCCGGCAAGGATGGACTGGTCGATCGAGTCCTGCCCGAGCGACGGGCCGATAGTCCGGCTCTGAACGACCTCCAGTGGCACCGACAGCGCGCCGGATTTCAGTTGCAGGACGAGATTGGTGACCTCCTGAGGGGTGAGCCCGTTGATAACACCCTCGTTGGAGATTGCGTCACGGATCGTCGCGGAGTTGATGACGGTGTTGTCGACGACGATCGACATCGGCTGGCCGATATGGGTGCTTGTGTACTCGTAGAACTTGTCGGCTGCCTCCGGCTTGAGCCGGAATCCGACGACGATTGATCCGACACTGTCCTGAGTCGGAAACGCGTCGGCAAGGTCGGCCCCGGAGACAATCGTGGTGAATGTTGGGCCGCCTGCATTCTGATCGGTGCTGGCTCCTGCGCCGGGAGTTGCCGCCGGCGTACCGTCGGGTGTCGAGCCGGGCGTCGCCTCGCCGGTCGCTGGCGTGCCATCCGCGCCGGGTTGTCGCGCCGAGCCGAGCGTTGTGTTGACCTTCGTGCCGACGGGGAGATATTGGCCCTGTGGATCGATGATTTCGAGGAGCGCAGTCTGCTTCAGCAAGTCAACAGCCTGCTGAGGATCGCTGACGCCGGGCAGCTCGACGACAATCTGGTTGCTGCCGCGCGTCTGGATCAGCGGCTCGGAGACTCCGAGTCCACCGACACGACGCTGAATCGTGTCGCGTGTCCCGACGAGCTCGTCGCGGCTGACGGACTGACCCTCGGGTGGCCGCGCCTCAAGCACCACCTGGAGACCACCCTGAAGGTCGAGCCCCTGGTGCACGTAGATGTTGTCTTTGGCCCCGGCAATATTCAGCCAGTCAGACGGGATTGCTAGCCAGGCAGAGACAAATGTGATGAGGAGTATGACCGTTATCGTTATCCTGGAATGCGCACGCAATGAAACCCACCCCTTGCCGGCTTAGTCGCCGGGCACTAGTGGCGCTGAAAGCGCCTGGCGTAGCGTCCCTCATCATGCCGACCGCTGAGTGTACGCGTCGTCTTGGAACGATGTCAACCGAAGATCTCAATTCCGTTCGTCCACATCGAGATACAGGCCGTGATCCCGGATATAGTCGGCGACTCCGGGAAGCACCTGGTACCGATAGGGTCCGCCGCTGCGGACATTCGCGCGGATCTCGGTAGACGAGACTCCAATCAAGGGAATCGACACAAGGTCGATACGGTTACGCGTCTCTGGCACCGCGTGCTCGATTTCGGCGACCGAGACTTCGACACCTGGCCGGAGCGCGACTCCGAGCCGGGCCTGTGCGGCGATCAGATTCGGTCGATTCCAGGTCGGGAAGTCGCGTAGCGAATCCTGGCCCATCAGGAAATAGAGTTCCGAGGTTTCGCTGATTCTGTTACGCAGGATTCTGAGCGAGTCAGCAGTGTACGACCAGCCTTCGCGGTCGAGATCGATGGTGCTTATCGCGAAGCTCGACGACTCGCCGATCGAGATCCGGAGCATGGCGACTCGGTGTTCGCTGGCCGAGACGATCCGTCCGGGCTTATGAGGAGGAACGCCGGCCGGCAGAAAAATCACCTGGGCGAGCTGTAACCGAAACCGCATGATCTCGGCGACGATGAGGTGCCCGATATGGATCGGGTCGAAGGTTCCACCAAAGACACCAACACGGATATCGCCGTTCAGGTCGCGCTCCCGTCGCACATGGGACTCATCCTCTCGGGCGAGGCAGTATAGCATCGGTCATCGCAGCGGCACGGTAGAATGCTCGCGTGAGACAGCAACAAGCGGCGGGCCCGCCCCCGGCGCCACGACGGCATTTTCAGCCACCACGCGCCCGCCAGAGCCGGCCTTCACGACCGTGGTTTCCGGCCGACTGGCGCTCACGAGTGCCGCCGACGATCTTTCGCGCACTCGGCGCGACGCTGCTGCTCGCGGTGCCCGCGCTCAACGAACGACTCGGAGATATTGCGCTCGCGTTGACGCTGGTGGCGTTAGCCGCGCTCTTTGCTGTTGGCGCATATGCAGTTCACCGCTCGGAAGCGCAAGTGAGTTGGCCGATCACGGCGATCGACACGATTTCGATGCTGACCGTCGTCCCAACGGCGCTCGTCGCGGCGAGTCTTGTGATCGCAGATCCGCGTATCGGCGGGGGCTGGGGGCCGGCCCTCGCTGCGGCAACCGCCACCATCTGCGCAATGGTCGTTGCGCTCCTGTTTGCGGCGCTGCTAACTTCGATGGCCGAAGCGCCTGCCGTGTCGGCTGCGCTCGCGTTCCTGCCGGGTCCGCTTGCTGTGACTGCGGTTGTACTGGGGGCCGGGCGATTCGGAGCGCAACAGGCCTCAATCGGCCTGTCGTTGGCGCTCATGATCTCCGCGCTGGCAACCCTGTCGGATGGCATGCTCGACGATGCGTTGAGACCACTGAATCCGATTGCATGGTTCGTCGTGTTTGTCGGGGGGATTGCGGTGATTGCGCGTGGGGCGGGATCGACTACAGTGATGGCGTCCGCGAACATGATCGCACTCTTGACGACGATAGTCGCGGGAGGCTTGCTCGTAGCGACACCGGCGCTGACGATGCGAATCGATCGCCAGCGCCGTAAACGGATTCGTCCGGACGCGGGTTAGCGACTTGCCTTGGGCGTCTTTGGCGTTCGGCCGTTCGACTTCGGAGCGCGCTCCTCTTTGTCGATCTCGGCCAGCGTGTCGACGAGCGCGTCGGCCTCCTCGCTTTGCTCGGAGAGCACTGTCATCGAAACCACTCGATCACCGCTGCCAAGTCGCATGACGGCTACGCCCTGAGTTTGCCGGCCGTAGCGTGAGATCTGCTCGACCCGCGTTCGGATCACGATGCCGTCGTTCGACATCAGCATCACTTCCTGGTCAGGGGTAACGAGTTCGGCGCTGGCGAGCTTGCCGTTGCGGGTCGTTAACCTCATTGCAGTGACGCCCTGGCCGCCCCGATGCTGCACGTTGAACTCCGACACGGCTGTTCGCTTGCCGAAGCCATTCTCCGAGACGAGCAGCAGGTCATTCCCGGCGGCGATGTCATCGATGACGATCGCTGCCATCACGCGATCGGAGACCCCCAGGCGAATGCCGATGACGCCGGCCGCCGGCCGACCCATCGCGCGCGCATCCCCCTCGTCGAATCGAATTGCCTTGGCCTGTTCGGTGACAAGGATGATGTCGTCGTTGCCGCTGGTCATGCGCACCCACGCCAACTCGTCGTCATCGTCGAGCGTGATCGCGATCAGACCCGTCGATCGGACGGCTGAAAATTGATCGAGCGCCGTGCGCTTGATGCGACCGTTGCGAGTGCAGAAGAAGAGATACTCTGCCTCTTTGAAATCGCGAACTGGAAGTAGCGTTGTGATCGACTCGTTCGGCTGCAGGCTGAGAAGATTGACAACCGCCATCCCCTTGGCCATTCGCCCGACATCTGGCAGATCATAGACCTTGAGCTGGAAAACACGGCCACGGTTGGTGAAGAACAGTAGTGAATCGTGGGTGTTGGCGGCAACAAGGTGCTGGACACCGTCGGCCTCGCGCATTGTCACCCCAGTGACGCCGCGACCGCCGCGCCGCTGGGTGCGATAGACGCCGTCGGGGATGCGCTTGACGTAACCTCGATTGGTCATCGTGACCAGCACATTCAGCTCCGGGATGAGGTCTTCGTCACTGATCTCACCGTCGGCATCGACGATCCGTGTCCGACGCGCATCGCCGTAGGTTTCCTTCAGGTATGTCACGTCGTCCTTGATCAACTGGAGGATCTTGTGCGGGCTGGCAAGCAGGTCCTCCAGCCGGGCAATCTCCTTCAGCAATTCACGGTACTCGTCCTCGATCTTCTTGCGCTCCAGCGCCGCGAGCCGGCGGAGCTGCATATCGAGGATCGCGGTTGCCTGGACCTCGCTGAGGCTGAACCCCTTCATGAGGTTGTTCCGGGCGCTCTCGCTGGTTCGTGACTCGCGAATGGTCTTGATGATCGCATCGAGGTTATCGAGCGCGATCTTGAGCCCCTCGAGGATATGGGCGCGACGTCTGGCTCGCTCCAGCTCGAACTGGGTCCTGCGAGTGAGGATTTCCTGCCGGTGGATGATGTGCAGCTCGAGGATGCGTCGCAGACCGAGGACTCGTGGCTGCACACCGTCGACCAACGCCAGCATGTTGACGCCAAACGACGACTGGAGGGCAGTGAACTTGTAGAGGTTGTTGAGCACCTTCTTTGGCTGCGCGTCCCGCTTCAGCTCGATCATGATGCGCATGCCGTCCCGGTCGGATTCATCACGCAGGTCGTGAATGCCATCCAGCCGGCCGACCTTCACGAGCTCGGCAATCTTCTCGATCAACGCCGCCTTGTTGACCTGGTACGGCAACTCAGTCACGATGATGGCGTACCGGCCCCGATTCGTCTCCTCGATGAAGGCGTTGGCTCGGATAACCACCCGTCCTCGTCCGGTTGCGAACGCGGCCTTGATGCCCTCGCGGCCGAGGATCGTCGCGCCAGTCGGGAAATCCGGCCCGTGGACGAAATTCATCAGATCTTCGATAGTTGCTTCCGGGTTGTCAACCAGGTGAACAATGGCGTCGCAGATCTCGCTCAGGTTGTGCGGCGGGATATTCGTGGCCATCCCGACAGCGATGCCGGCCGCGCCGTTGATCAGCAAGTTGGGGAGCTTCGCCGGCAGCACGACTGGCTGGGTTGTCGTGCCATCGTAGTTTGGTTGGAAATCGACCGTGTTCTTGTCAATATCAGCGAGCAGCTCCTCGGCGATCGCGCTGAGCTTCGCCTCGGTGTAGCGCATCGCCGCCGCGCCATCCCCATCGACAGAGCCGAAGTTGCCCTGGCCATCGACTAGCGGGTAGCGGAGCGAGAACTCCTGTACCATGCGGACGAGCGCGTCGTAGACGGCTGTGTCACTGTGCGGGTGATAGCTCTTGAGAACTTCGCCGACGATGCCTGCGCTCTTCCGGAACCGAGTGTTGGCCCGGAGGCCCATCTCCGACATGCCGTACAGAATCCGTCGCTGGACCGGCTTCATCCCATCGCGGACATCCGGCAGGGCGCGCTGCACGATGACACTCATCGCATAGTCGAGGTAGGAGCGCCTCATTTCGGTGTCGATGCTGATTGGTCGAATGTTCCCGATTTCCACGAGGAGGGTCTCCCAGCCGACGTGCACGTACGCGCTCCAATAACCTTAGAATCATATCAGTTTTGGCGTCTGGACGCAGAAACGGGCAGCCTCAATGGCCGTGAGTCAACTTATCTTTCGGCGCGATGGGTTGATCCATATCACCAGTGGCGTCGGCCGCGACCGGCTGGTGGATGTCGCGCGGCGCTCCTCCGTCTTGCGGTCCGTTGTCGCCGATGACTATGTATTCGAGCTCTCGAATATGGCGTTGTGGGGTGCTGCTGCGCGTGGCTTCACGGGTGTGGACGTTCTTCGCGACCTCGCCGCTGCCGCGGCCGGGCCAATCCCTCAGCCGGTCGCCGCTCGCGTCACCGAGGTCATGGCGCGCTGGGGTCGCCTGCGGCTTGAACAGTGCGACGGATCCGTTGTCATAACGGCTTCAGACGCGGGTCTGTTACGTCGCCTCGGGCTATCACCACAGCAACGCGACTCGCGCTGGGTCGCTCCGGTAGATGAGTCCGAGATCGGGGAGCTGAAGATCGCCGCGATGACCGCGGGCTGGCCCGTGGCGGATGGCCGAGCTATCCATGCGCGAGCAGACCCCTACCGCGTAACAGCGACGCTGAGACCGTATCAGCGGGAGGCGGTCAGCGCGTTCCTGGTTGGCGGTTCAGGGCTCGTGCTGCTGCCATGTGGCGCGGGGAAGACGATTGTTGGTGTGGCGGCGGCCGCCGCAATCGGCGGATCCACGCTCGTTCTGTCGCCATCGCGAACCGTGTCCGAGCAGTGGCTGTCGGCGTTTGTCGGATTATCGAACCTGTCACCGGAGCGCGTTAGCGCCCATGCGCGTTCGATCGGCGCCGAGCGAGTGATGATCGTCACCTACCACGCGGCCACCACCGGCCGCGTCCGAGACGGGCTGCGCGAGCGACACTGGGATCTCGTCATCTACGACGAAGTCCAGTCACTGCCGGCCGATGTCTTCCGGCTTGCGGCAGCATTCCAATCGTCGCGTCGATTAGGCCTGACGGCGACACTGGTTCGTGAGGATGGGCGGGAAGACGAGATTAGCGCGCTCGTTGGCCCCGCGCTCTACGATGTGTCGTGGCTTGAGCTTGAGCGGCAAGGCTGGATCGCGCCGGCCCGCTGTGTCGAGGTGCGGATCCCGGAGGCCCCGACTGCTCGCGAGCGTCTGCGGTATCGCCTGGCGGTATTGAAACGGCTTCTGGCGATCCATCGAGACGACCCAGTGATCGTTGCAGGAACTCACGTTGCCGGGCTCCGCCGCGCAGGAGAGGTGCTTGGATTCCCTGTGCTGACCGGCCAGTCGGATCGTGGGGAACGCGAGGCGGTGCTCGCCCGGTTTCGAGAGGGAGACATCCCGGTTCTCGGCATCTCCCGAATCGGGACGGTTGGCATCGACCTGCCGAATGCGTCGGTGTTGATCCAGATCTCCGGGACATTCGGTTCACGTCAGGAGGAGGCACAGCGACTCGGACGCGTCCTCCGGCCGGCGCCGGGGAAGTCCGCTTGCTTCTACACGCTCGTCGCATGCGGGACGTCCGAGGAAGGTTATGCGGTTCGGCGGCAGCGCTTTCTGGTCAGCCAGGGCTATCAATACGAGCTCTTGGATGCCGCGTCGGTGCCCCGGCCGGATGTGGCCTCAGGCGACCTCGCCCGAAAGTAGCTTCTCCGCTGGCGCCTGCCATAGCGCATGAGGTGGGATCCACTGGTCGACGTGTTGCTGGATCAATCGTTCCAGCGCCCGGATTGCTGCCCGCTGCTGGTTCGGCCATTGAAACGGGCCGGCAATGACGAGGTGCGCGTCGGTGCGGCCCGGTCGAGCAACCAGGCCGGCGACGCCAATCGTCGCGCCGGCGACGGGGGGCAGTGAAATCGCTGCATCCGCACGGAAGAATGACGTGGTGGTCATTGAGGCCGACGGCTCGTCGATCAGGAGGATTTCAGCGTTCTGCGCGTAGGCGCCCTGCAGCGCGTCCGGTAGGTCGCGGTGGAGCCCAATCGTTGCAGTGAGCCAGATGTCGATCGCGGTGTCGATCGCGCCCTCGACGGTAGCAATCGGCAGCGTCGAGCTCTGGTTCAACCACGCAGCGTGTGACCGGCAGCCCGCGGCGAGCGCACGAACGGCTGCGGAGTCCGAACGCTCATGCAGGACATAGGACAGGTTGAGCAGGAGTGAATCATCGACGGAGGCGTTGAACCAGCGACGCGCCACCTTACGCAGCGTCGACATTGTGCTCCAACGCCTCCGTGATTCCTCAGGATTCCGTATCTGTCTCGCTCACGGAGGCCGCACGGCGTGCGCCAGCCCCGATGGCGGTTTGCGCGATGAATTCCTCGACCTTCTGGTGGGCAATATCATCGTGGTACTGGACAGGCGGCGACTTCATGAAGTACGACGATGGCGCCAGCAGTGAGCCTGAGATGTTGTTATCGAGCGCCAACTTCGCGCAGCGCACCGCGTCGATGACGACGCCGGCCGAGTTTGGCGAATCCCAGACTTCCAGCTTCAGCTCAAGATTCAGTGGCACATCGCCGAACGTTGTGCCTTCCATCCGGATATGGCACCACTTGCGATCCTCGAGCCATGGCACATAGTCGCTCGGGCCGACGTGGACATTTTCGGCCGGCAGCTCGTAATCCATCTGTGATGTGACGGCGTTCGTCTTCGAGATCTTCTTTGACTCCAGCCGTTCACGCTCGAGCATGTTCATGAAGTCGGTATTGCCGCCGAAGTTGAGCTGGTAGGTTCGATCGATGCGCACGCCTCGGTCGGCAAACAACCGGGTGAGGACACGGTGGGTGATCGTCGCGCCAACCTGGGACTTGATGTCGTCGCCGATGATCGGCAGTCCACGCTCCTCAAAGCGCTTTTGCCAGTACTCTTCTCGCGCAATGAATACCGGGATGCAGTTGATGAACGCGCAACCGGCGTCCAGTGACTGCTCGACATACCACTTCGTCGCCATCTCGGAGCCAACCGGCAGGTAGTTGATGACGACGTCGGTCTCGGTCTCCTTGAGGATGCGAACGATGTCTGCCGTCGGGCCGGGCGCTTTGGTAATGATCTGCGAGAGATACTTGCCCAGGCCATCGTGAGTCATCCCACGGTGAACAGTGACACCCAGGTGAGGCACATCCGCGAACTTGTAGGTGTTGTTCGGTCCTGAGAAGATCGCCTCGCTCAGGTCCTTGCCGACCTTGGTCGCGTCGACATCGAACGCAGCAGAGAACTCGATATCGCGGATGTGATATCCCCCGAGTTCGACATGCATCAGCCCTGGCACGAACTCATTCGGGTTCGCATTCTCATAGTACTGAACGCCCTGCACCAGCGACGAGGCGCAGTTGCCGACGCCGATGATCGCTACCCGGATCTTCCTGTCTGCCACGTTTTGCTCTTCCTTTGCTCGCGTTGTTGTGTAGGTCAGCGCGTGGTCATCACGGCGCGACGCCAATTCGGCCTGGCCGCGATGCGGCCGGGCAAACCAACAGATTCTAGGCCGAACACGCGGCCACGGTCAAACGGGTTGCACATGAGTGGCGACCCGTTTGACTAATCACGATTTCTGGTTGTGGTTACGTCGTGCCCAGCGCGGTCCCGCAGTTCTGGCAGAACTTCGAGCCCGTGGGGTTTTCGGTCGCGCACTTCGGGCAGGCGGCTGTTGCCGAAACGTTATGGCCGCAGCTTGGGCAGAATTTCGCGCCAGCGGGGACGGGATTGCCGCAATTCGGACAGAAGCGTTGCCCGCCCGCCTGCGCTTGCTGGGCAGGTTGCTGCCCTCCGGCCATCGACTGACGAAGCGCATCAGCCATAGCCGCTCCGATCCCGATCCCGGCGCCAAGGCCGGCTCCCTCCGCGAGGTTGCTCCCCTGTCCTCCCTCGCCTCCCTGACCGAGACCACCGATCGCCTGCGCGGCCTGGTACTGGGTGTAGGTCTGCATGTTGCCGATCGCGCCCATTGCGCTGCGCTGATCGATTGCGGTCTGTACCTCATCGGGTGGCGTGATCGCGCCGATCTGAAACGAGCGTATCTCAAGCCCGATCCTCTCGAAGTTATCCGTCAGGCTGTGGAGTGCGGCAGTCGCGAGATCGACTGTCTTCGCCTGAACATCGAGCAGGGTCGTCAGCGTCTCGCCCATCATGTCGTTGAACTCGTTGATGATGATCGTGCGCAGGTAGTTCTCGATGTCGCTCGTCGAATACGTCGACTGCGTGCCGACGATCTGATTCACGAAGACCTGCGGATCCTTGACCTGCATTGAGTAGGTGCCGAACGCGCGGATGCGGATCATCCCGAACTCACTGTCGCGGAACACGACTGGCTGCGTCGTGCCCCACTTCAGGCCGGTGAACTCCCGCATCATCACGTAATAGACCTCGGCGCGGAACGGGCTCTTTGATCCGAATGGCAGCCCGATGATGCCGGTCAGCAGTGGGATGTTCGCTGTCGTGAGGGTATGCCGCCCCGGGGGCAGAATATCCAGCGCCTTCCCATCCCGGACGAACACAGTCTGCTGCGACTCCCGGACGACGCATTGTGAGCCAAGCCGAAACTCGCCCGATCCGTATTCCGGGATGCGATGGACGATCTCGTCGGGGCGTGAGTCGATATACTCGATAAGATCCAGGATGGCCAATTGACTTCCTCCTGCCACCAGCGGACCGGGCGAAACTGCCGGCTAGCTCGACGATCCAGACTCGGTTGGCGCTCCTGGATTCAGGCTTTTCGTGTCGTTGCCCGCTTTGCGCGACTTGAGAGCAGCGAGCTCGCTTTCGATATCGTCGTCCCGGTCGAGCTGTTGGAACTGGTACTCGACATCATCACCCTGGAGCTCTCCCAGCGCGGCGGTCTTCGACTCTTCCATCCGGATCCGTTTCTCCATCCGGTCGAGCTCGCTCGACGAGTCGAGCCCAGGAAGGGTTGAGAGACTCTCGGTGATCTGGCGCTGAGCCACGGTTGCGCGGTGACGAGCAACAAGGACGTCGCGCTTCGACACAGCCTCGTCGCGCTTTGCCTGCAACATGGTGAGTTGCGACTTCAGCTTCTCGACCATCTCCTGCTGCGAAGTCAGTTGCTGAGCATAGACGGTTGCGATGCTCTCGGCGTCCCGCTTACGCCGTAGCGCTTCCCGAGCGAGATCATCCTTCGCGGCGCCGACGGCGAGCTCCGCGCGCCTCTCCCATTCGCGGGCGTCGTGTTGCGATTGTTGAAGGTCAGCTTCGAGCTCCTTCTCCTGCGCGATGGTGTTCGCGACCTGGCTGCGGGCTTCGACAATGCTGCTGTCCATCTCGCGCAGAAGCTCGTTGAGCATCTTCTCCGGATCCTCCGAGCGGTCGAGCAGGTCGTTGATGTTCGCGCGAATAAGGCGGGACATGCGATCGAGGATGGCCATCTGTGAGATTCTCCTCCACTGATGGGACGTTCGTCCCGGTTTGCCGAGCTATCGGTGGCTCGGGTATAGCTCGATGTCGCGAAGGTCGATCGCGACACCTTCGAGCGCCAGATACTGGGTGCCCCACTGGTAGATATGCAAGACGCGGGTGCCTGCGCCGTATTCCAGGTAACGGAGAGATTGCTCGTCCGACCCCTGGCGCCCTTCCACTTCGCCGCGCGCCTGCGTTTCGTGCATGAATGCGTAGTCTGTCTCTCGGAGCTTGACCGACGATGGTCGACCAACCAACTGCAGCTCCGCCTCCGTCAGCCATGCGAGTGGGTCGTCATGCCGGTCACCGACCTCAAGCCACTGCCGGCCATCACCGCCGCGCAACTGATAGGCGCGACGGGAGCCGCTCGACATACCGGCGGTGACGTGTCCGATTACCGAGTAGTCCTGCCCGTTGTACGAGACCGCGTCGCCGGTCCGCAGCGTCCAAAGCTCTGACGGCTGATCCGGCGCGGCCGGCCCCAGCAGTGCGAGCATGTCCTTTTCGGGCAATGGCCGGCCAGCATGGATGACCTCGGCCCGTCTATCGAACCGATCGGACAGTTGTTGCACTGTCGCGCCGATCTGGTCGGCGGCGGCGCGGAACTCGCCAGCGGACGGGTCGGCACTCTCCAGCGAGGCGATCTGCTCCTCCAGTGTCGGTATCTGGTCTGCAAGCGCCGAGTCAAATGCGGCGATCTGGTCGAGGACAGCCGCATCGACAACATCATTGGCGAACGCGGGCGCATAGCCGTAGGTTGCGACCCGGACGCGGTCGATGAACGATCGAAGCAGTGTCAGTGGCTTATCGACGATCCCGACAGCGTCGATTTTGCGATTCTCTGCCAGGCGGTTACCCAAGCGGCCGAGCCGGTCAGCGAGCTGTCCGTAATCGGTTGCCAGTTTGGCGCGAATGGCGCGGTCACTGTCACGACGACGTTCCTTATCGCGATAGCCGGCATAACCGGGGACGCGGTTGAGCGCCCGGTCGAGCCTGTCACGCGTGGACATCGCTGGCCTCCTTACGCTTCACACTGCGCATCATGGCAGGAAGATCTCGGCTCCACAATACGGGCAGCGGATCAAGCCCTTGCCCGCGATCTCCAGCTGCCCTCCGCAGTTGGGACACGTCTTCGAACCGCGTAGATCCGACGCGGCGCGAGTGTACAAAATGCCTCGGTTCCAGTCTGCGTACCCAGAGAAGAGGCCCTTGGACACGAGGTCGTACAGATCATCACGGACGGAGTCTCGTGTTCCACCGATTTGCAGCGCGAGATCGGCGATGCTGATCTGTCCGGCAGTCTCGACGATCGCGAGTAACTTTCGCTGGCGTTGTCCGGTTGCGAACTGCGCCTCTTCGCTTCGTCCTTTCAGGAATACATACGTGCCGCCGGCCAGCATCGGCAAGATGATTGCAACGAAGAGCAGCCCGCCGCCCAGAATCGCGCCCGATGTCCGAAGTCCGGAATTCTTGTCGGCAACGCCAGAGGCCAGCCATGCGGCGGAGATTGCCATGATACCGAGGCCGCCGAGGATCAACAGCAGCCCGATCGTCCGGCCTCCCCGGAACATCAGGAACCCCCGATGACGAGATCGATGGCGCGCACGACGTCCTCCACAGTAACCAGTGCCATGCAGGTCCGTGTTGGACAGCCAGCGGGCCGGCCGAGCCGGAAGCCCGTGTACAGGCATGGCTGACAGGGAAGATCATGGTACACGACCAGCCCACGTGTTGCCGCAACCTGGCTTGCCTCGACGACGTCCTGAGAACCCCATGGCCTCCACGCATCCCGGTTCGATGGCCCGAAAACCGTTACCCGGGGACAATCGAGAGCAGCCGCCAGGTGGCCCGCAAAGGAGTCTGCGCCAATGACCACTCGTGACCCCTTGAGCACTGCCGCGAGCCCAGGGAGATTCGTCGATGCGACGAGATCCAGCGCGTCTGGCGCAATGCGTCGGATGATTGCTGACGGCTCCAGCGCGTCCTTCGCGCCGACGATTACCGGGGTGATCCCACGGGCCGCGACCGCAGCCGCGATTGCGCCATAACGCTCGGCTGCCCAGGTGCGCGCGGGCGAGTATGGACCAGTGGCTGGGTAGATCACTGCGTAGTCACGCGGCAGGCCGGGAACGTGAGGCAGGAGCGACTGATCAATCCGAGGGGCGGGATCGACGTCAACTCCACCGGCGGCCTTCGCGATGGCCAGCATGTACTCCACCTCATGGCGCGCGCCGAAACCGAGATCCTGGACCCGCGTGGTGAGGAATGTCCCTCGCCCATTATCGAGACCAACTATTTCGGGTGCGCCGGTAGCCCGTGTGAGCCATCGGAACTTGACCGCCCCTGCGTTGGTGGTCAGGTGATGGAGCAGCGCGACGGTGTCATAGCCAGCGCGACGAAGCGACAAGCCAAAGCGAGCGCCCATCATCAGTCGATCCGGACGGGCCAACGAGCGTGGCCGATCGAACAGCTGTTTTGGGAACGTGACTGCCCGAAGACCGTGGCCAAGTAACGGCAGGAGCGCGGCGGACGACGGCGGCACAACGACGTCGATCGACGCGTCGGGGTAGGCGGCGCGCAACGAGCGCAAGGCCGGCTCGCAGATGAGGAGGTCCCCGAGGTCAGCGAGCTTGACAACGAGGATGCGCCGCTCAGTTGCGCCCACGTCGCGCCTCCGCGATCACGTCGAGCGTCAGCTGGGCTGTTCGTTCCCAGGTGAAGCCGGCGGCACGACGCGCGCCCCGCTCGACCAGGTCGACTCGGTTCGCAGGATCAAGCGCTGCGAGGATGCCGTCGCGGATGGAGCGAACATCATGCGGGTCGACGAGAATCGCAGCGTCGCCCGATACCTCCGGCATGCTGGCGATGTTGCTGGTTACGACTGGCGCGCCGGAGGCCATCGCCTCGAGGATCCCAAGCCCGAACCCCTCGTAGAGCGCCGGATGGACGAACGCCGCCGCGCCCGCATACAGGGCCGGCACGAGTTCGTCGGGAACATAGCCGAGCCGGATGATGCGGTCGCTCCTGGGGCTCTGTTTCAGACGACGCTCGATCGGGTCACTCATCCAGCCCGATCGTCCGCCGATAACGAGATGCAGGTCATGATTGTCGAGCTGCTCGAATGCTTCGACAAGACGGACGACGTTCTTCCGCGGCTGAACTGTGCTGAGGAACAGTAGATATGGACGCGTGATTCCGGCGTGCGAAAGCGTGGCCGATGGATCGTGGCGGCGAAATCGCTGGTGGTCGATGCCGGAGTGGACGACCGCAATCTTGCCGGGCCACACCCCATAGTGACGAATCAGATCGTCACGTGTCGTGGCGGAGACTGCGATGAGACGGCTGGCAACACGACCGTTCCAGCGAGTCGTGCGGTCGAGCATCAGCCGGGATGCCTGGTCGTGCGCCTCAGGCTCATGCAGGTAACCGAGGTCGTGGATCGTCGCGATCGAGGCTCGCGGGTGAATGACCGGGATGACGTGGGATGGAACAAAGAGCGCCGCCGGCCGGTCGCGAAGCATCCGCAGCGAGAGGCCGGCATGAGTCCAGAGCCGCGGCATCCGGATGAGCTCGTGATCCACATGCGAGCCGGAGGGCCAGTCCGGCCGGAACTCGCGATGGTAGTACGTCATTGCCGGCCGCTCGTCGATGGCGGCCATCGCGCGCAGAAGCTCAAACGAGTACCACTCGGTTCCGGTCCGCTCGGCCGAGTCAGAACGGCTGGCATCAACCGCGAGGTCAACCCGTCGCATGGGTGCTCAACAGCGAGTCGATCGTGGCGATAACAGCCTCGGGTGTGATTGCCAACATGCAACCGCAGCCGGCTGGCCGACCGGGGCTGAGATCGCCGCACCGCGGGCATCGCCAGCCAGCCGAGATGATTCTGTGACGTACAGGGTCACCCCATGGGCCGTAGCGGCACGGGTCGCTTGGGCCAAAGAGGTGGATCGTTGGCGTCCCGGCCGCAACGGCCAGGTGCATCGGCCCGCTGTCGGCGCCGATGGCGAGGGTTGCTCCGCGCATGATTTCCAGGAGTCCCGCGATGTTCGTCTGGCCGGCGAGGCTTACCGCATCGACGCCCGAGGTGATGCGATCGCAGAGATCACGTTCCCCGTCGCTGCCGGTCACGACGACCGAGACCCCCTGATTCCGCAAGGCATCGATCACCTGCCGCCAGCGAGACTCCGGCCAGAGCTTGACAGCGGCGCCGGAACCCGGATGGATGACGACATAACTGCTGTCGATGCCGGCCGCGCGCAAGAGGGACGTCGTGCCGTCACGAGCCGACTTGCATGGTGGTATCGAGAGCGGGGCTGTCACCGGCGAAGGCAGTTCACCTCCGACCCATTCAGCGACGATCCTGGCCGCCCGCAGAGCTGCGTGCTCGTCGTCGACAAGGAGTGCCTGACGAGTTGCAAACCGGCTCGCGCGAGGATCATCCGACGTAATGACCTCGGAGGCCACGAGCGACCCCAACCAGGCCGCCCACCATGCGTCCGGGCGCAGGACGATCGCGATTCCCGCATTCAGGGGAGCCAGTGATCTGGCCGCCGACTTCAGCTTCCGGTACGGCGCGCTCGGATCACGGGTGGCGGCGCGCGTAAACCCGGGAAATTCGACTGTCACGATATCGTCGACTGGCCACGCCATACGTGCAATGTCGCTCGACCAGCTGCCGACGACGGCGACAAGGCGAACATCCGGCAATTGCTGCCGGAGCAAGCGGACCGCCGGCTGCGACAGGAGGATGTCTCCAAGATGATCCGGCTGCATGACAAGCACGGTGTCGCCAGCGCTCGTCGCGCGTGGCGATACTCCGGCTGCAACGACAAGCCCCGCGTCG
This sequence comes from uncultured Chloroflexota bacterium, assembly GCA_937870985.1. GTDB lineage: Bacteria > Chloroflexota > Chloroflexia > Thermomicrobiales > CFX8 > JAMLIA01. The sequence continues at coordinate 16,213 of CALMXF010000407.1, read as the reverse complement.
CGAATCATGTGTGCCAAAGTCGTCATTCCGACGAGCCTCCCGGCGGAAGGATGGCCAGGCAGGCTGCGGAGACCTGGTCAACCGTGACGTCGCTCGTGCATGGCACTGTCGCGCTGCTTGCCCGCCGAAGATCAACATCGGGGAGTGTCCACGAAGCCGCGGGCGCCACGACGGTCACTCGATCGCCGATCGGTCGGTACCGGCGGGGATTGGTCGGGCCGAAGATCGCGACGACGGGCGTCCCAGCCGCCGCGGCGATATGGCTCATGCCAGTGTCACCGCCGACGTACAGGCTCGATCTGGCTGCGACGGCGATGGCGCCCCCGAGACTGACCTGGCCGGCGAGAGAGCGGTCGCTCGGCAATCCGGCGTCTTGGACGATCCGGCTGACGAGCTCGCGATCGCTCGCGCCGCCAGAGAAGATCACGGTATAGCCATGGGACTCGATCAGGCGGGCCAACGCGACGTAGTGGCTCGCCGGCCACCGTTTGTCGGGCATGGTCGCTCCGGGATTCTCTGCGCCACCTGGATGGAACAATACCGTGCGAGGCCAGCAAGAACACAGCTGATCGGCGATCTCCGCCTCCTGTCGAGACGGCCGGAGAACAGGTTGCGTGACAAGCGGCTCGATCGCCAATCCGCGCAACGCGTCGAGATAGGCCACGCTTTCATGACGAACTTCGGGCATGACGCGAGTGACGGCCGCCACAGGACATCCCGCCAGGGCGACGAAGGCAGACGTCAATATTCGCGAACGTTCCAACACGACAACCAGATCGAAGTCTTCGGCCCGGATCGATAGCGCCTGCCGCCCAGCGGCCTTCGCGGTTATGCGGTCGCCGATGCTTCGGACTGTCCACGGTTCGCGCCCTTCGAATATCGGCTGCGAGTGCGGACCGACGAACACCTGCAGATCCGCGTTCGGGAACGCCGCGGCGAGTGAGTCGAGCGTTGGCAACGCCATCACGCAGTCGCCGATACAGCACGGCTTCACAACACCGATGCGGGCCGGCGAGGCTGCCCCCTGGGTCATGCGGGCTGGTCGAGATCCGCGACGGCGAACATCAGCTCCGCTTTGACCGCGAGCTCACCATCGACCGTCGCGACGGCCGAACCAGTTCCGATCCCACGACGCATTCGGCCCATCACCACCTCCAGCCGGAGAGCGTCGCCGGGCTTCACCTGTCGCTTGAACCGGACGCCGTCGATACCCGCGAAGAACGCCATCTTGCCGCGATGCTCGTCCATGCCGAGTAGTGCCACCGCTCCGACCTGCGCAAGGGCTTCGATGATCAAGACCCCTGGCATCACCGGATAGTGGGGAAAATGCCCCTGAAAGAAGGGCTCGTTCGCGGTGACATTCTTCAAACCCACTGCGCGGACGCCATATTCGACCTCGAGAATACGGTCGACAAGAAGAAAGGGGTAGCGGTGGGGGATAATCGCCTGAATCTCGCGTGTGTCCAGCACCTGTCTGTGTCCTTTCGTTCGATCTGCACCGTGGTCGCGGTTGAGTCTAGGAAGCGCTGGAAGGAAATGTCAAACCCCTCATCAGTGGCGGTAGTCGGAGCTGGCGCGTGGGGCACGACGCTCGCCCTCCATCTTGACTCAGTCGGGGCGAGCGTGCGGCTCGTGACGCGCGACGAGGAACAAGCTGACGCCATTCGCGCCGCCGGCGAAAATGTGCGGTATCTCTCCGGAGTGCCACTCGCGCCCGCGATTGGCGTGACATCAGATATCCGCATGGCGGCGCAGGATGCGGATGTGGTGTTCGTGGTCGTCCCAACACAGGCCGTCCGTGAAATCAGCCAGCGGCTTCGGACTGTGCTCGCAGGCAACACACTGGTCGTGTCGTGCAGCAAAGGGCTCGAGAGAGACACGCTCGCGCGATCCAGCGAAGTGCTGTCCGACGTGGGCGGCATCCCCGTTGAGAGAATCGCCATCTTATCCGGGCCGAATCTCTCTGGCGAGATCGTGCGAGGTCTGCCGGCCTCGGCGGTTGTTGCGTCGGCGGCATTGTTCACCGCCGAGACTGTGCAATCGCTCCTTTCGTCCGCGCGGTTTCGTGTGTACACGAGCCGGGACGTCATCGGCGTCGAGATTGGCGGCGCGCTGAAGAACGTCATCGCGCTCGGCGCGGGCGTGTCGGACGGCCTCCGGATGGGGCAAAACGCAAAGGCTGCGTTCATTACCCGCGGGCTAGCAGAGCTAACACGGCTGGGCATCGCAGCGGGCGCGAATCCGCTCACATTCGGCGGATTGAGCGGACTTGGCGATCTGATTGCGACCTGCGAGAGCCCGCTCAGCCGCAACCGAACGTTCGGTCAGCTGCTCAGCGAGGGGCTGAGCATGGAGGACGCGCGCCAGCGGATCGGCCATGTCGTCGAGGGGGCGACGACCGCGTATGCGATGGCGGAGCTAGGTCGGCGATATGGAGTAGAGACACCAATTGCCGACGCGATCGTCGCGGTGCTGGACGGTCAGGTCTCGGTCGATGACGCGATCCATGTGCTGCTGACGCGTAACCAACGGGCTGAGCTGGACTGATACCGACCGGGCCTAGTCCGCCGCGGTCGCGTGAATGAGCTGGTCGCGATGTGGGCCGGTGCCGACGAAGGTGATCGGGACGCCAACGAGCGCCGCGATCCGCCGCAGATATATCTGGGCCGCCTCGGGCAGGCCGGCAGACGCCGCTGTGTCGCTGCCCCCGTCTTCCCAGCCGGCCAACTCCTCATAGATCGGCTTCACCTGCTCGTAGTCTTCGATCCGGGCAGGGGGGGAATCATGACGCTCCCCGTTGAGTTCGTACCCGACGCAGACATGAACCGCGTCGACGCCGTCGAGGACATCGAGCTTCGTGAGCGCGATCTCGGTGATGCCGTTCAGACGTGCCGTATAGCGCGCCTGGACCGCGTCGAACCAACCCGTCCGGCGTGGTCGCCCGGTGGTTGTGCCGAACTCGACGCCGCGCGAGCGCAGCATATCGCCGGTGTCGTCGAAGAGCTCGGTCGGAAACGCGCCAGCGCCGACCCGCGTGGAGTACGCCTTGTAGACGCCGATCACGCGGTCGATCTGAGTGGGCGCGACTCCCGCCCCCTGGCAGACCCCCGCCGCTGTCGGGGACGATGACGTAACGTATGGATAGGTGCCGTAGTCGATGTCTAGCATCGCCGCCTGAGCGCCCTCGATCATGACGTTGCGGCCAGCGTCGATCGCATCCTGGATCTCGACCTCGACATCACCGATATATGGCGCCAACCGCTCGCCGTACGCGGCGAATTGTTCGGCCATCTCTTCCAGGTCGAACGGCGGGTGTCCATAGAGCGCGCCAAGGAGCGCATTCTTCTCGGCCAATACAGGCTCAAGCCGGCGGACAAGATACTCGGGATCGAGAATATCGGCGGCACGGATCCCGCGCCGCGCGGCCTTATCCGCGTAACACGGTCCGTTGCCCCGCTGAGTGGTTCCGATGGTATTTGCGCCGCGGCTGGATTCTTCGAGCCGGTCCTGAATCGGGTGATAGGGCATGATCAGGTGGCAACGGGATGAGACGCGAAGGTGCGAGGTGTCAACTCCACGGGCGTGCATGTCGTCAAGTTCCTGCAGCAAAATCGCCGGGTCGAGCGCAACTCCGGCGCCGATGACACAGGTGCAATCGGGATGAAGGATGCCTGAGGGAATCAGGTGGAACTTGAATACTCCCCGGTCGGTGACGACGGTATGTCCCGCGTTCGCGCTGCCGTTGGCGCGAACCACAACATCTACGCTGGACGCCAGCGCATCGATGATCTTGCCCTTGCCTTCGTCACCCCATTGGCCACCGAGCACGATTGCTACCGGCATATATCCCGCCCCTCAGAGAATCGACGCAGGCGCGCTAAGACGCGGGCTGATTTCGTTCGCCCGCCAACCGCGTATGATATCACGCGACTGGCGCAGTCTTCTCCGGCTCGCGCATGTCACGGAGCTTTTCGAACAACGATAGCTCCTCCTCGCCGAGGTTTGCTGGAAGAACGACGCGTATGCGGGCGAAGAGATCGCCTCGCTCACTGGACCCGATCGCCGTCGGCCAGCCTTGTCCGCGTAGACGGAACATCTTCCCATTCTTCGACTGGGAAGGAATCGTTAGCGCAACCTTGCCGGTCAACGTCCTGACGATGGCCTCGCCGCCGAGAACCGCGGTATACAACGGGATATCGACATCGGCTCGAAGATCGTTCCCATCGAGCGAGAACTGCTCGTCCGAAACGACCTTGACGCGCAAGTACACATCACCTGCGGGTCCACCGTCGCCCCCTGGCGAACCCTTGCCGGCCACGCGGACCCGCTGACCTTCCCGAATACCGGCCGGAATCGTGACCTCGATGCGTGACCGGCGTGCGACAGTTCCAGTTCCTTCGCAGATGAGGCAGATCTGGCCGTGGGTGGCGCCAGTGCCGTTGCATTCCAGACATGGCTCGGGTATCTGGATCTCGAAGGTGCGGGATGTGCCGGTGAACGCGTCTCGGAGCGGCACCTCGACAGTGTATTCATGGTCTTCTCCGCGCCGAGGCGTCCGGGCGCGTCGGCGCTGCCGGCCCTTCTGACTGCCGAATAGCGTCTCGAAGAAGTCGGAAAACCCCTCACCGCCATTGGTTCGGTATTCAACGCGGGCGCCGCTGGGGCCGCCGGACTGCTGCGAGACCCACTGACTGAAATCACCCGGGCCGGCGTTCGAGTCGCTTGTTGCCTGGTAGCGTTCCCAGTCGGCGCCGAACTGATCGTAGCGCGCGCGCTTGTCGGCGTCGGATAGCACCTGATAGGCCTCATTGACCGCCTTGAACTTCTCTTCAGCGTCTGGGGCCTTGTTTACGTCCGGATGAAGTCGGCGCGCCTTCTCCCGATATGCCTTCTTGATCTCGGCGTCGCTTGCCTTGCGCCCGATACCGAGGAGAGAATAGTAGTCCTGAAATTGCATTTGAGGTGCCCCGATTCGGCTGAACACTCACTCACACCTACGTCATGGTTATGATAAACCATGAGTCGGTACGACGCAAGTCTGTCTGCTTCAGATAAGCGAAGCACGTCGTGCATATCGGCGTCGAATCATCACGAACGCGAAGCCGGCGACGGCGACGATCACGAGAACGATGAGAATCGGCGCAACCAGCGCGAGCACGCTCAGGCAGATTGCCGTGCCATCCTCGGCTGCGCTGACTATCGGGTTCCCGACTCCTCCGGTAGTGGCGGTCACGATCGGCCGGAATGTTGACTTGGTGATGTGCACGCCGCCCGCAACGAAGAGGCCGAGGATCATCGCCAGGATCGGGTTGATCCTGTGGACGGCGTCGGTGCTGGCCATGACGAGCAACGCTCCGGCAGCCGGCCTGATGAACGACTGAAACAGATCATTGATGTGGTCGACGATCGGGATTTTGTCGGCAATGATCTCGATCCCAAGGAGCACCGAAATGATCGCAATTGCCCATGGGGATGCGATGACATTATAGGGCGCGGCGAGTTGAATCAGTCCGGTATATCGGTCGGCCAGCGCGATCGCGAGAATCGGAATGTATGCATTCAAGCCGGCCGGCATCGCTAGCCCGAGCCCGGTTAGTAGCTCAAACATCGACCATCTACCTTCTCGTCGTTCACGCTCCTCGTCACGACTCTAGTGTAGCGGCATCGTGGGCTGGATCACTCGGCTGGCCGATCTTCGGTGGAATATAGATGATCGCTGTCGTGATCCAGAAGGCCAGAAGAAGAATGAGCCCCGCCATGACCCTGTCCAGGACAGGCGAGATTGCGTACGGCTGAAACGACACAAGATGGCCGGCAACGTCGAGTCCGACGATCTCTCCAACCCGAGTCACCAGATTGTTCGCACCGTCCGGTTGGTGATAGAAGCGCTGGGGATCGGCGAAGCCAACGAGCGTCAATAGCGCCCCAATGAGCCATGTTCCGCCAACAATGGCGCGCACCGACCATCCGCTGGTCGCAAGCACCGCGCCTAGCGTCGCCGCGGCAAGTGGCGCGACTGGGACGAGGTAGCGGGCCGCCGGGCCCCACTCTCCCCACCAGACCCGATATGCGCCGACCTCCAGCAGATACGGCGTGATCGCCGCTATCGCCAACAGCCCGCGATTCCGATCGATCTTCAGCCAGCGCGGAAGCCCGGCGATCGCAACGATGTATATCGGCGCATTGATGATCAGCCCCCACTGCGCGTCGAGCAGCAGTCCGAACAGCCCGTTGACGGTCCCCGTTGCTGAGGAAAACCCGGCATGGTCGGCCACATTCTGCACCGGTGAGTGGTACAGCCACCAATTGTAATAGATCAGGGTTGCCGCCCCGATACCGACAAGCAGACAGGCGATGCCCGCCGCGAGCTTGCGCGACCGCCACCATCGCCAGAACAACACGATGCCGAGAACCGCGGCAGTCGGGGCGAAGCGTTGATGGAGCCAGGGCAGGAATCCAACCGCAACCCCCGTTAGCAACCACTGCCAGACTCGATTCTCATCTCGACTCAGGCGTCGGACGGCATAGACGAGGATGAGCGCGGCCGGAATCTCTGGGAAGATCAGCAACGCGTATGGCGCAATCGGCAGGCTAACCGCGAGCGCTAACGCGATCGCCCCCGCCAGGCGAATGCCGCTGCCAGCCTCCCGAGCGAGGAGATACATCTGCCCCGTTAGCAACGCTGCGGCGATGATAATGACGGCCATCGCGCCAATACGCCCGGCGAACGCGTATGGCACAGCGATCAGAAATGAAAGCCCAAGCCCGTGCTTCGTGTGAAGCCCGGGAAGCACCGACTGCGCTGGGTGCGGCGGTAGCGTGCGCGGAAATCCGCCCCAACCCTGCCAGTCACTCGGAAGCGGGTCGGCGGGATAGAACTCATCGAAATCACGTTGAGCGTAGTTGTTCGACTCGTCGAGGTCACGATCGCGAACGATGCTGATTGCGGTCATCACATAGAACGGCTCATCACCGGTCAGCGGATCGAGTCGTGCCACGAAGCGTGGGACGAACGCGGCGAAAAAGATGGCGGCCATCGCTGTGACGAGGATCAGTGCTCTCCGGTCCTGCGCCATCATGATTCCCTGCCTGGTCGACGCCAGAAGCTTCCCATCAGATTTGTGATTGTTACGCCGAGCGATGCCCCCGCGATGTCGACGAGGACGTCGAAGACGCTGGCGTCGCGGCCCGGGACGAAGGACTGGTGGAATTCGTCGCTCAGCCCATACAGCGCCGCGAGAGTAACCGAGATCAAATCAGCGCGGAAGTCGGGCTCGAATCCGCGTATTGCGAGGCGGATCAGCGCGGCCAGCACCGCATAGGCAACAAGATGGCCAATGATAGCGGCGACGTTGGCCGGCAGCCCTCCGGTCGTCGGGAGTGTGCTCCTCGATGAGAGTGCGAAAATCAGGATCATCCAGGCAAGAACGCCCATCACCGCTAGCCGGCGTAGAGAACCGGGCGTGTTCATCGGCCTGTTACTCCATGTTCGGCATAGGCTTCGGTAAGCCGATCAACGATGGCGGGGATTGAGAAGTGCGATCGCACACGTTCCTGCGCTGCGGCGCCCAGCGTCATTCTTCCTGACATATCGGCGAGCAGCACAGCGGTTGATTCGGCAAATCGCTCGGGATTGTCGGTGGCAACAAGGCGGCCGGCCGGCCCGAGGACGGCCGGCACATCGCCGACGTCTGATGCGACGATCGCACAGCCGGCCGCCATCAGCTCGAGCAACTTCACCGACTGTTTGCTGCGGGTGATGAGAGTGTCCTGGTACGGGAACACGGCGACGGCAGCTGAACCGAGCACCGACGGAATCACTTCTCGCGCTACATATCCCATTTGCTCTACTTCAGTAGCTGAACCACCCCCAACAGAAACAATCCGCGCTTGCGGGTAGTGCCCTCGTAGCGACCGTGCAAACTGGTCTGGCCAGCCCGGCGCGAATTCCTCGAAGCGGGAGTAGAGCAGCACGGTTGGAGCCGCGCGCTCCGATGCGGGTGAGCGCGCGGCCTCGAGCTCCGCGATCCATGACGACGCAAGACCGTTCGGCAGCCGATGGACGTTCCGTGACGAGCGTCGCAATACGCACGCGCGCTCAGTAAGCAGGGTGCTGGCGGCCGTGACACCATCCGCGTCACGAAGCAGGGTGCGCTCCTGCCAATCAAAGAGTCGACGCTGGGCCAGCGGGTAGTGACCCTGGCGATTCCAGCCACCGTCGCCCTCCCAGTCGTCGCTGTCGACGATGACAGGCACGCGGCCAAGGAGACAGCGGGCCGCAATGCCGCCGAATCCGCGCGGCTTGAACAGGTGGATCAGACGCGGGCGCAGGTGTCGGATGACTTCGAGCTGCTGGAACACGGCGGGAAGCGTCGTGGCGCCGGCAGCCGCAGTGTTGACGATCAAGACACCATCCCGCGTCTCGACGACTCCGCGCTCGAACGGCATATCCCATGGGCTGGTGACGATCGCACAGCGATAGCCTCGCGCGGCGAGCTCGCTGGCGAACGGAAGCGCGCGCGACTGGAGCGTTCCCAGTCGCCACAGGCCGAATGTGCCCAGCATGACAATGTCGAAGGTGTCTTCGCGCATGACGGCAGATGGTAACAACATGGATGCGTCGACCGCCAGAGCGAAGCTGATCCGATTGAAGACGCGAGGCTACTGGATCACTGGCCGGACGACGGTCACAAGCTTTCCCTGGATCTCGACGTTCTTCGCGTCGGTGTAGATCGGCCCCATCGTCACGTTGGCCGGCTGAAGGCGAATCTGGGAACCCTCGCGATACAGCCGCTTCAGCGTCGTCTCGCGCTCGCTCTTGAGCCAGACCGCCACCGTCTCGCCATTCTCGCAGACATTCTGGTGTCGGAGAACGACAACATCACCATCGTTTATCAAGGCATCGACCATTGAATGCCCCTTGACGCGAAGGGCGAACAAGCCCTCCGTCCGTGAACCTAGCACGTCGACGCCCAACTCGATTGTGTCGATGAACTCCTGAGTTACAAGGTCATCCGGCACCGGAATTGGCTCGCCAGCGGCGATCCGGCCGACGACGGGAATCGAGATAACGCCCCGACGCGATGTCGCTCTGCCGACCACCTCAATGCCCCGGGAAATATGTCTGTTCCTGCGCAACAAGTTGCGCTGCTCGAGAACCTTGAGGTTGTAATCCACAACACTGGTGGATGAGATCGACAATCCATCCTGGATCTCGCGAATCGTTGGGGGATAGGAGCGCGCATCGGTGAACGTCTCGATGAACCCGAGAATATCTCGTTGACGCGCCGACAATTCCTTCATATCTCTTCTCTCCCACATGATCCAGCGGTACGCTATCGATCGCAGCAGCCACTCGACGACGTCAGTATAATGACGAACAGATGTTCGTGTCAACCAGACCTTTCACGTTCAGGTGCGATCCGCGCTTGAGGGTGGTTCGCGAGGCGGGACGATACAATGAACGCTGCGACATTCGGACCACCCTGGCGACTGAACAACCAACCCTGAGCGAAGCAAACGGAAGAGCACGTGGCAACCGACATTCTGACGACACTCGAGTTCGACCGCGTCCGGGCGAGCGTGGCGCGACATTGTCAATTCTCGCTGGCTGCGGTACGGGCCACCGAGCTCGGACCGTCGGCCGATGCCTCAACTGTCCGCTACTTGTTGCGGGTTACCGACGAGGCCTATCGCCTCCTCGAAGACCATGCCGGCTTCGGTGTCGGAGGCTGTCGCGACATCCGCACCGAGGTCGAGCGCGCAGAGATCGGGGGAGTGCTTCAGCCCGAAGAGCTGCTGGATGTTCTCTCGACGATCGCGGCTGCTCGCGCGCTCAAGCGCTCGTTTCGGCGAATTGAGGAGGCCAGCGAGCGATACCCGGAAATCGATGAGTTTGTCGGATTCATCGTCGAGCTGCCGGGTATCGAGGCGAACATCCGCCGCTGCATTGGCGAGCGTGGTGAGGTGCTGGATTCGGCGAGCGACGCATTGCGCACAATACGCCAGCAGCTCAGGTCGGCCCACGGCCGGCTTCTGGAGCGGATCAATCGGTATCTGCAGCACTCTGCGATCCAGGACCCGATCGTCACCCAGCGAGACGGACGCTACGTTGTGCCGGTCCGCGCCGATCGACGTGGACAGATGCCGGGTGTCGTCCACGACACCTCCGCGAGCGGGCAGACGCTCTTCGTCGAGCCAATGGATATCGTCGATCTGAACAATCGCTGGCGGGAGCTGCAATCTGCAGAGCGACATGAGATCGAGCGGATCCTCACGGTGCTCTCACGGGAGGTCGGCGAGGCAGCACCAGAGCTACGTCGCACGCTGGAAGCGCTGGCGGCGATCGACATGGCGCTGGCAAAGGCACGTTACGCATCCGCGAGTCGCGCGACGATGCCGGCCATCGTCGACGGTCAATCCCACAATGGTCGTCGGGTTGTGCTGAACCGCGCTCGCCACCCGCTGCTTGATCCATCGACCGTCGTCCCGATCGACATCGAGCTGGGCACGACCTTCCGGGTGCTGGTCATCACGGGGCCAAACACCGGTGGCAAGACAGTCGCATTGAAGACGATCGGCCTGATGGCGGTCATGGCTCAGTCGGGACTGTTCATACCTGCTGACGAGGGCAGTGAGCTGCCGGTCTTCGACGGCATTTTCGCCGATATCGGCGACGAACAGAGCATCGAGCAGAATCTCTCGACGTTCTCCTCGCACATGGTTCGGGTGATCGCGATGCTGGATGGCGTCTCGCGGGAAAGCCTCGTCCTTCTCGACGAGCTCGGCGCTGGCACCGACCCGGAGGAGGGCGCCGCGCTCGCCCGGTCGATCATCACCGAGATCCTCGACGTAGGATGCCTGGGAGTAACGACGACCCACTACTCCGAGCTGAAGGCGTTCGCCTATTCCACCGAAGGCACAGAGAACGGGAGCGTCGAGTTCAACCTGCAGACACTCTCCCCGACGTACCGTCTGGTGGTCGGCATCCCTGGCCAGTCAAACGCGCTCGCGATCGCGCGACGCCTGGGCATGCCCGATCGAGTCATCGAACGAGCCCGGACGTTCGTAGATCCGTCGGTCGAACGAGCGGATACGTTACTCGGCGAGATCCGTCAACGGCGCGAGGAAGCTGAGGTCGCACGGCGAGAGGCAACACGAGAACGCGCTGTCGCCGGGAATCTTCGCCGTGAAGCGGAGCACGCTCGCGCGGAAGCAGAGATCGAGCGCGAAAGCGCACGACGAGACGCATTGGCCGAGGTCGAGCGCGAGCTCGCAGAGGCTCGCCAAGCGATCCGCCGCATCCGCGAAGTCCCGGTTCGCGTCGAACGGGCCGAAATCAAGCCAGTCAAAGACATCGCCCGGCAGGATGTCGAAGCAGCGGCTCGTGCCGTCAAGGAGTCTCAACGTCGCCGGCCGGCGCGGGCCACTGTCCGGGTCCCGCTGAAACTGGGCGATCATGTCGAGCTCGTCGCTTTGGGCGGCGAGGGTGAAGTCACCGGGTTCTCCGACGACATGACCGGGGTGGATGTCCAGATGGGGGCATTCAAGGTTCGCCAGCCGCTGTCGGGGGTGCGCAAGCTGGGCAGCAAGCCGAAAATCGACCACCGACCAGCGCCAAGCATGCCGCCACCGCGCCGCGAAGTGGACATGGAGTTGCATCTCCGCGGTCAACGAGCGGCAGGCGTGGACCAACTGGTCGACGAGTATCTACACGACGCGTACCTCTCGCGGCTGCCGTTTGTCCGGATCGTGCATGGCAAGGGGACGGGCGCCTTGCGCGACGTTGTTCGCGATGTGTTGCGCGGACACCCGCTGGTGGAGAAGTTTGAAACCCCGCCGCACTACGAAGGCGGGGATGGCGTGACGGTTGTTTATCTGAGGGATTCATGAGCCACGAAGAACACGACGACGTGCGCGTCGTCACCGCCGCAGTCGCGCCAAACGAGATCATCGCCGAGATCTGGCAGCAGGTGCTCGAGGACGAGGGGATCATCAGTGCGCTGAAGGCCGGCGGCATGGGGCACAGCTTCACCACAAACGCACTCAACGAGCATTACATCCTCGTCCGCGAGGATCAGGCAGATCGAGCCCGCGCCATCATTGCGGAACTCGAAGTTGAGGAAGATTCATCTCCCTGAACCGCCATACTGGCGCCCGCGCTCGCGATCACATCAAAGAGCCGATTGAGCGCGACGTCGCGAGTTACTCGCAGGTCTTCGACACGAATACGAACCTGGTTGGGCGTGACACGTATTCCGTTGCCCAGCTCACGTCGCAACTGCTGCTGGCTCAGCTTGCCCCCGATGACCGGACGCACGACGATATCGCCGTCGCGTTCGACGATGGTCGTTATCCCCAGTCGGCTCGCGCGCTGGCGTAGCCGGACCAGATCGAACAGTCGCTCGGTTGAAGCGGGAACCGCACCGAACCGATCGCGAAGCTCGGCATCGAGGTCGACCAGCGCTCGCTCGTTGGGCGCGGCAGCAATCCTTTGGTAGAGCTCCAGCCGGGACTGCTCGTCGGAAACGAACTCTTCGGGGATGCCGGCCTCGACCGCGATATCGAGGTTGATCTCCTCTGGTTCGGCAATCGGGTGGCCGGCACGAATCTCCTCGACAGCGTGCGCGAGCATCCTGGTGTACAGATCAAATCCCACCGCCGCGATGTGGCCTGACTGCTCACCGCCGAGAATGTTCCCCGCGCCGCGGATTTCCATGTCGCGCATCGCGACCTGAAACCCGGCGCCAAGCTCGGTTGCCTCCTGTATTGCTTCAAGCCGCTCCAATGCCTCGACGGAGAGTGGCGTGTTCGGCGGGTACAGGACATAGGCGTACGCGCGATTGGTCGAACGGCCAACTCTCCCTCGGAGCTGATACATCTGAGTGAGCCCGAGCATCTGTGCGTTTTCCAGAACGATCGTATTCGCATTCGGTATGTCGACCCCGGACTCGATAATCGTCGTGCAAATCAGCACGTCGAACTCCTGGCGCATGAACGCCAACACAACCTGCTCGAGATCGTGTTCGTTCATCTGACCGTGAGCAACAGCGAGCTGCGCCTCGGGCACGAGTTCCCGAAGCCGCTCGCAGGTGCGGTAGATGCTCTGGACGCGGTTGTGGACAACGTAGACCTGGCCACCACGAGCAAGCTCCCGCAGTATCGCCTCCCGAATAATTGCGTCGTCGGCCGGCGTGACAAATGTGCGGATTGGCACGCGATCTTGCGGCGGTGTGGTAATCAGTGACAGATCCCGCAGGCCGGTCAGCGCGAAGTGGAGCGTCCGAGGGATCGGCGTCGCGGTCATCGTGAGGACATCGATCGCCGAACGCATCCGCTTGATGTGTTCCTTGTGGCGGACGCCGAATCGCTGCTCCTCATCCACGATCAGCAGCCCCAGGTTCTTGAAGTCGACATCCTTCTGAAGTAGTCGATGCGTCCCGATGACGATATCTACTGTGCCATCGGCGAGACCGCGAACTACTGCAGACTGGTCGGTCTTGCTTCGAAGACGCGAAAGCATCTCGACGCGAACCGGGAACGGGGCGAGGCGTTCGCGGAATGTGTTGTAGTGCTGCAGCGCGAGAATCGTCGTCGGCACCAGCACGGCGACCTGGGTTCCATCGTTGACCGCCTTGAAGGCGGCCCGCAGCCCGACCTCTGTCTTGCCATAGCCCACATCGCCACAAACAAGGCGATCCATTGGGCGCGCAGATTCCATATCCGCCTTGACGTCCCGAATGGCTTTGTCCTGCTCAACCGTCTCACGGAACGGAAACGACTCCGCGAGTTCGGCATCCCAGGTTGAGTCGCTCGGGAATGCGCGCCCCTGTGCCGTCTCCCGCGCGGCGTACAGCTGAAGTAACTCCCAGGCCATCTCACGGATCGCGCGACGGACCCGGGCTTTCGTCTTCGCCCAATCGGGAGATGACAAACGGGTGATCTTCGGTTCGCCGGCCGGACTTTCGTACGGGACAAGCCGGTCAGACTGATCGACGGGCACATAGAGGCGATCTCCGCCAGCGTAGTCAACCTGGAGATATTCGCGATCGACGCCAGAGAGGTCCAGTCGCACCAGTCCGCCGAACTGTCCGACGCCGTGCTCGACGTGAACGACGTAGGAGCCGGGCTTGAATTGCCTCGCCTTGCGCGGTCGTGCCTGAGTCTGAGTCCCTTGCGTTCGGACAAGCTTCCGGATACCGAACAGTTCGAGATCACTCAGAACGAGAAGTCGCGCCGGGCCGTACCGAAATCCGACGGTGAGTGGCGCGTGGACAACGTCGACCGTTCCGGGCGCCGGCGGGGTTGCGGCTTCAGCAGCGCCACGCTTGAAGGCGCGGGGGTAGATATCGTGTTCCTCGAGTAGATCGCGGAGTCGCTCACTCTGTTCAGTAGCCAACACGACTCGCCACCCGTCGGTGAGCTCGTCTTTCAGATCAGCGACGAGGTCATCGATGCGGCCACCGAAAACGGGAGTGTCCCCGAATGGCGCGCCGGTCGCGACTTCGACACCTTCGTCACCGCTATCCCCGATTCGCCAGACCGCCAGTCGTTCGATATCGGAGAAGAGGTCGCGCCGATGGCGATAGGGGATCGGAAATCCGGAGGGGACCTCGCCTGCTTGTTCCAGTGTCTGGCGCACGTCTTCTGCCTGTAGCGCAACCTGGTCCATCTGCAGATCGACCGATTGCGGATCAACGACAACGAGAAGCGCCGACGCTGGGAGGTAATCGAGCAGGGACGCGTCGTTGCCCGGGAAGAGGGAGGCAAGGAGGTCGATCGAAGACGGCACGGCGCCCGCTTGCAGGAACGCCACCAGTCGTTCCCACTCCTCGCGCACCTCGTCACGCAGCGCAGCCAGCTTCAGCGTGCCGATCCGCGCCAACGCGACGGCTCGATTCGTGAGGTCATATTCGATCGGGGGTAGAAGGCGCGCGGAGGCGACCCGCTCGGTGGAGCGCTGGGTCAGCGGATCGAAGCGTCGGATGCTATCGATCTCATCACCGAACAGCTCAATCCGGATTGCATCGGCTGCCCCCGGCGAATAGACGTCGAGGATTCCGCCCCGGCGGGACATCGTCCCTGGGCCGTCCACCTGAGGCTGATGATCGTATCCGGCCGCGGTGAGATGTCGAACGAGCGCAGCATCATCAATCCGCTGCCCGACGGCGAGCTCGACAACATCACGAACATACGAACCGGGCTGGCGGACGGCGGTCATCAGGGCGCGCGCCGTTGCAACGATAACCGGGGGCATCTCGGATTCGTTCGCGGCAACCAGTCGTCCCAGGATGGTCGAACGCTGGGCGGCCAGATCCGGATCGTGTGGCATCTGTTCGTATGGGAGTGGATCGGCAGCCTTCCATGCCATCGGCGGGTTCCCGACCGGCAGGAGTTGGCTCAGGTTGTTGATCACCGTATCGGCGGTCTCTTGCCGACCGACAACCACGACGATCGGGCCGGATGTCCGACCTGCCATGGATGCGAGCGCCACTGCGCGAGCAGCAGCGGCTAGCGGCGGCGTCCTCCACGGTTCGGCGACTCTGGCTAGCCCGACTGCTGGGAGTGGTATGTCATGAAACAGCGGCAGCAGGTGGGATAGCGTCACCGCGCCCTCATTTCGCCCGATTGCATATTTCCAGACAACAAGCGCGGGCCAAACGCGTTTCCGCGTGGCCTTCCCGCACAGGACAGTATATGCGACCTGCGCTATCATCCACCTTGATCAGATTGAGCAGTTCGGAGACCGAGGCCGTGGAACAACCACAGCACTCATCATCGTGGACCTGGGTCCGCGCGATGATGATCGGCGTCGCGCTCGGGGCAGTGGTCGTCGCATTGATGACCACGGTGTTGCGCGCGCGATCTACCCCGACGGTCGTGCTGAATGTCGTCGAAGCGCCGGACCCATCAACGATCCGCGTTTATGTCGGAGGCAAGGTCGTCGCGCCCGGGATCTACACGCTCGATCGCGGCAGCCGAATCGCCGAGGCTATTCAGGCGGCAGGCGGTGAAGCGAAGGGCGGAGACACATCGTCGCTGCCGATGGCCGCAGTCGTCCAGGATGGCGACCAGGTTGTCGTGCCGGAGATCAGGCCGACGCCAAAAGCGGCCTTGAACTGGGCAAAGGAAAACTCAGAGGACACTGAATTGTCGAACATCCAGATGATGAAGGGCAGCAGGATCAGCATCAGCAGGCCGCTGGCGCGGTGCA
>CALMXF010000406.1 GCA_937870985.1 uncultured Chloroflexota bacterium | reverse complement strand
TACAACCGCAGGCGCGGGTCGAGGAAGTCGCGCAGCCAGTCGCCGATGGCGTTGATCGACATCACCGTCAGCATGATCGCAACCCCGGGGAAGGTGTAGATCCACCACTGCCCGGTGATGATGTAGTCGCGGCCGGCCGCCACCATGCCACCCCAGGTCGGCACATCTGGCGGGACGCTGAGGCCGAGGAACGACAGCGACGCCTCGGCCAGGATCGTGCTGGCGACGGCGAAGCTGGCGATGACGATGATCGAGGCGAACGTGTTCGGCAGGATGTGCTTGAACATGATCGAGCCGTTGCGTGCGCCGATCGCGCGCGCCGTCTCGTGAACCGGAGTCAGGTAGGGCACACGAAGGACCCGCCGGCAACCATCGGTTCAGCTCGCGTTCGATCTCCGCGAGGGCTCTTGCCGAACGAGGTGGTCCTCCAATTGTCAAACCCACCGTCGATAGCGGCGCAAAGCGCGGTGCGGGGTCGCGTCGTTCAGAGTCGACCGCTCTCACGGATTCCGCGACCAACTACATTCACCATTTCACACATCCGCCGCGTCAGTCACGGTACGACAAATCCTGACGCAATCTAGTTTCCTGCGCGAATCGCCGAAGTCATTTTGCTTGACCAAAATCATGTGTCGTGCTAGTCTATGGTTGCACCCGACCTCCCCACTTGAATATGGGCACGTCCTCGAACTACAGCGCAACACAAGAATTGCCGCTGCTTTGGTTACAGAGGCACGTTGCCGTAACCGGCCAGCAGGAGCTGCAAGTAAAGGATGGTCAGGGAATGGGTTCTCACGCCAAAGCTGTGACAGCATTCGTGATCCTGGCGATGGTGGCTGGACTAATCGCAACGATGAACTCGCCGTCAAGGGTCACAGCGCAACCCGCATTCGAGTCCATTGGTGTTCGCGAGAATCGGCAGCAGTTCGGCGTTACTGGCGCAGGATCGACCATCGTCTGGGAGGATCGACTCTTCCCAACGTCGGTTTCGGGCGGTGGGTATGGTGGGCAAGCAGACCCGAGCATCGGCACCTCGGATCTCCGGGGTATGGATATTCACACCGGTCGTGTGTTCGATATCTCCCTCGCTGAGGGTGACCAAGCTGAGCCTGCAATCTCAGATGACGTCGTAGTATGGCAGGACAGCCAACACAGTTGCCCTACGTGTGAGCTCGACATTCTCGGGCTAGACCTTCGAACAGGCAATACGTTCACAATTGCCGACGGCCCAGCAGATCAAGCTCATCCTGCGGTCTCACGCTCTCATGTGACCTGGCTGCAAGGCGACGAACAGGGTCTTCGGGTCATGGCTGCTGACCTAGAGACGCTCACGCCGTTTCCTGTCGCGGCAGTGGAAAAGGCGTTTTCAGCTGGTCGGCCCGTCATCAGTGATCAGTATATTGTGTGGAGCGAGATTGGTTCAGCGCAAGCTAGCCGGTTGGTAGCATACGATCTCGGAACACGCCAAACGACTGTTGTCACTTCGCTGATGTCCCCACAGGCTTCATACGCGATCGAGGGCAGCGTGGTTGTTTGGGCGGATCCTGACGTTAGAGTCCGCGATCTGGCAACGGGCATCGAAGATCGCATCGACACTGGACGAGCCGCGAATATCGCCATCGCCGAGAAGATCACCACCTGGGCGGCCCCGAGTATCGGCGCTGACTCAGGAATTGACATCTATGGCCTCCATGTCGGTGATCATGACGCTACGCCACTGATTGTAATGCCTGGGAATCAGACTCATCCGACTGTGGTCGGCAATATGCTCTACTGGCAGGATCATCAGTTGGCAGGATCACGGATCCAGGCGCAGCCGATCCAGGAAGCGTTTGCAACAGGCGCCGGTATGCTTACTGAGCAGCGCCAAATCAGCGCGGCAGCCGCGGCTGAGGAGGACTTTGCTCCACTGTACACGCGTCCAACAATCAAAGGGATGCACGTTGCAATTGGCGCCGGCTGGCGGGTGCTGTACGGTGGCATTCCTCAACCCTGCAACGCTACGGCATGCCCTGCGATCGATGCGCTCAAGTCGGGGAACGCTCCAATGTTCGGCTCGTTCCTGATTCTGCACACCGACCTGACTACCGACACCGGCAGAGATTCACCACTGGCAGGAACGAATCCCGCCATCGCAGATTGGCTCAAGTATTGGCAGTCAACGTATAGCGTTCGGCCAGTCGTGCGCTTGTGGCCGAATGCCGAGCCAGGCAGTTCAGGCGGTGACACGCCGGAAGATGTGGCGCAGACGATCATCAGCCTCGCTTCCACGTTCGACTGGATCAAGCACATTCAGGTCGACAATGAGCCGAACCTTGCAGAGGGCTGGGGAGATGTCTGCAAGGATGGTCAGCCAGCATGTACCTGGGTCACCAACGGTGTGACACGTTCATATCGGTGGACGGGTGTCTACGACTACCGGAAGTACCAGGCCATCAACCAATTCTATGTTGATGCGTGGTACACCACTGATTACTACCGATACAACCATCCCAACGCGACGATCCGAACCCGGTTGCAGGCGATGCAACTATGGACGCCACCGATGGCTGATATCTACCGCCTTCTGGATAACGGATCCAATTTCTACGATCATCTCCAGGGGCTGATCAGTCTCTACGGCCGGATGACATACCACACATATCCTGCACCAAGCTATGATGCGGATGGGTCCGGCGGGGTCGTCAACAACTCGTGGAACTGGTTCAACACCTGGCTACAGGGCCGAGTAAACTCCAGCACGGTTCGGACGATGATCACCGAGTTTGGCTGGAATCCCGGACAAATGGCGCGCACTGACTGCTTTGGGGCTTCTGGGCTAACCCAAAACTCAACCTGGCCGAGCACGGGGAGCGTTGGATGTCGAGCTGGGGACAGCGTTACCCACCTGTTTGAGAATGATCTGAGTCGCTTCCTTGCGTACCATCGGCACAATACCGAGGCGGTCACAGTCTGGATTGTGAGAGGTTGGAACAACCGGGCGGACGGATTGGATAGCGCGGGGCTTCAAAAGCGATGGTTCCAGAATTACCAGACATCCAGCCCGTAGCGAGAGGTAGAGAGCCTGCGCTGAGTGCAGTAACACTCAGCGCAGGCACATGTGGAGGGGTCACCCACCTTATGTATTTGAAACGCACGGTGGCGGCAGTGGCGTTACTGCTGATGGTTGTTGCCCCGACCGCCAGCGCAACTGCTCCCGATTCGACAGGCAACATCTTCGATCCGTCGGGCAACCAGGCGGCCCCGCGGACAGACGGCCGCTACGTCGTCTGGCTGGGCTATCGCGACGGCGATATGGGTGCGGCTGATATCTATGCTGCCGACCTGACGACCGGGGAGACCATCGCTGTCACAACTGATGCAGTCCAGGCTTCGGCACCAGCTATTGATAATGGCGTCGTCGTCTGGTCGGAGGAACACGACACACCATCGTACAGCTACGATGTCGTGGGCATGGATCTGAACACTGGTGAGCGATTTGATATCGCGACCGGCGGATCGCAAGCCGCGATCTCGGACGGCTGGGTGGTGTGGGTCAGCGGCACAACGCTGATGGCGAAGGAATTGGCCGGAAACGAGGAGCCCGTTGTCCTCACGACTGGTGAGAATCTCCATGCACCGGCCATCGATGGTGGTCGAGTCGTCTGGGAAGAGTTGAAACCCGATGGCGCGACCGATCGCTGGCAACTACTCACCATGCGAGTCGGCGAGAGTGAGCCGACGGTGGTCTTCGAAGGACAGCCATTCAGCAGGGGGGTGAATGGCTCATTCGGCTTTGACGTGGCGGGTGACACGGTCGTCGTTATCGACACGACGTTCACGTTGCATGCATTCGATCTGGCAGCCGACAGCGAGGCGGACGCACCGCTACCGGCCTACAGCCAGCGGCCGACGACAGATGGCCGGTATGTCATCTGGGAGGATCATCGGGCTGGGGCCAACTGGGTCGACCTACGTGGCTACGATCTGCAAACGAACAGCAACTTCCTGATCGCAGCTGGGAGCGAAGAGCCAGCTAGCGCCGCAGACTCCCCTGATCTGTCCAATGGCATGCTCGTCTGGCGACAGGGGGGCAATACGGACGGAGCGATCCACGCTGCGCCGTTGGTCACAGTCCTGCCTACGGCACCGGTTGGTGATTGCAATGAGCCAGCCGAATCCGTCACCTGCTTCCCCGAGACCAGCCACACTCTGCGGCTCGGCTTTCGCGCATTCTGGGAGGCAAGTGGTGGACTGCCGACCTTGGGCTTCCCACTGACCGATGAGTTCCTGGAGCTGAACGCCGATACCGGTAAAGTCTATACGGTGCAATTCACCGAGCGGCAGCGCTTCGAGTATCACCCGGAGAATGCTGACACCCCGTATGAGGTACTGCTAGGACGTCTCGGTGCCGAGCTGCTGGTGGCGCAGGGCCGCGATTGGCGCGACTTCCCAACTGCGAGCCCTGGTACGCCCGGTATTTTCCCGGAGACGGGCCACGCGATCGCGCCAGAATTCATGGCTGCATGGTCGGGTGGCGGCCTTGACCTCGGCGATCCCGGCATCTCGTTCCGTGAGTCTCTGGCGCTCTTCGGCTTCCCACTTTCGGAGCCGATGATGGAGACAAACGCTGATGGGGATACCATTCTGACACAGTACTTCGAGCGCGCTGTCTTCGAATCCCATCCAGACAACGACGCGCCGTTCAATGTCTTGCTTCGCCGACTTGGTGCGGAGACGCTGGCAGCGCGTGGCTGGCTGACGATGACGACGGCTGAGTAGAGAGACTATCTCAGAATCTCAGAAATCCACACTCGAAACGGGCCGGAGCATTCACCGCTCCGGCCCGTTTCCTGTCTCGTCGTGTCTCGCGATCTACAACCGCAGGCGCGGGTCGAGGAAGTCGCGCAGCCAGTCGCCGATGGCGTT
>CALMXF010000405.1 GCA_937870985.1 uncultured Chloroflexota bacterium | reverse complement strand
TCGTCGAATCGATAGTGACGGCGCGGCTCGATGTAGGGCGAGTTGATGACCGGGTTCTCGATCACGACCTGTGTCACGGTGGCCCTCCTGCTGGGTCTCTATCGTAGCACGCGCAGCAAGGTTTGAGCGCGCTTCATCGGGCAGGGTCGCCGGCCATGGCTCCTCTGCGGCGCGAGTCGTGCTGGGACTGATGTATACATGCAGCAACGACGACGGGCGACGAGGCCCGGCGAGTTGAGGAGGGCAGGGACACGATGGCCGTGGACGAGACTGCGACCGACCGCACGACTGCGCCGCTATTCGAGCTGGACGACACACATCGTGAATTTCAGGCGCTCTGCCGGCGGTTCGTCCAGCAGCACGTGACGCCGAGGGTCGAGGCTGCCGAGCGCGCGGGGCAGTTCCCGCTCGACCTGATGCCGCTGATGGGACGCAACGGATTCCTCGGGCTGACCTTTCCGGAGGAGGCCGGTGGGACCGGCGGCGATATGCTGGCGATCGCGCTCCTCTCCGAGGAGCTGGGCAAGTCGTGTGGCGGCATCGCGGTGACACCGCTGGCCAGCGCCTACATGGCCGCGCCACACCTGGCGAAGTTCGGCACGCCGGAGCAGCAGGAGCGCTGGCTGCTGCCGATCACGACCGGCGAGAAGATCGCCTCGATCGGCGTCACCGAGCCCGCCACGGGGTCGGACGTGGCCGGTATGCGGACGACGGCAGCGAAGGTCGACGGCGGCTACCGGATCAACGGGACGAAGCTGTTCATCACCAACGCCGGGTTCGCCGACTACATCGTCCTCGGCGCGAAGACCAACCCGACCGAGCGACACCGCGGCATCACGATGTTCCTCATCGAGAAGGACGACCCGGGCTTCAACCTCGGCCGGCCACTGGAGAAGATGGGCTGGCACTCGTCCGACACCCGCGAGCTGATCTTCGACGACTGCTTCGTGCCGGACGACCGTGTGATCGGCCAGGTCGGCCGGGGGTTCTACCAGATCGCCGGATCGTTCCAGACCGAACGCGTCACACTGGCCGGGATGGGTGTCGGGCTGGCGCAGGCGGCGTTCGACGACGCGCTGGAGTACGCGAAGACGCGGCAGGCGTTCGGGCAGGAGATCGGGAAATACCAGGCGATCCGCCACAAGCTGGCCGACATGGCGACGAGCATCCACGCCGGCCGGCTGCTGCTCTACCAGGCAGCGGCCAAGTTCGACAGCGGCGCGGACGACGCGCTCGACCTCGTCGCGATGGCCAAGCTGCAGACGGCGATCATGGCCAACCGCGTCGCCGACGACGCAGTCCAGATCTTCGGCGGCTACGGCTACATCGAGGAGACCCGCGTCGCGATGCACTATCGCGACGCGCGTATCCTGCGCATCGGCGGCGGCACCGACGAGATCCAGCGCGAGATTCTGGCAAAGCGGATGGGGTTGTGACGGAGGGATGGGGGATGGGGGATGAGGCAAAGGGGATGAAGGAGTTCCAGCGTGGAACCGACTCCTCGTCCCCCGTCCCCCGTCCCTCATCCCCGACGATCTACCAGATGCCGAGCTCGTCGCGGGCGTCTTCGCTCATCATGGCCGGCGACCAGGGCGGCGTCCAGACGATCTTGAGGTCGATATTGCCGATGCCCATCAGCCCCCCGAGGGCGCGGTGGACCTCTTCGAAGATAACCGGCCCGAGCGGGCAGCCCATCGAGGTGAGTGTCATGATGACTTCGACATCATTCTCCTCAGAGATGATCGCGTCGTAGACCAGGCCGAGGTCGACGATATTGACGCCCAGCTCCGGGTCGTAGACATCCTTCAGCATCTCCAGAATCAGGTCTTTGTTCAGTTGCACCATCTCGGCGCGTCGCTCCTATCGATTCGTCGGCTATCCTGACCGCTAAGGATAGCGCCTGAGGCAGCGTTGGTGCGCGCTCTGCGGTACCCTCAGCACAACAACCGGGAGAATCCCGGAGCGATCCGTTCATTCACGATCGAGGGTTGACGGCGATGTCCTGGCTGGATTTTCTGAAGCGACACGAGCAGCACGACGAGGAGCGGCCGACCCGCGACCTGCCGATCATCCGCCCCGGCGGCGTGCAATCTGCCGCTGGCGCTCCGGTCATC
>CALMXF010000404.1 GCA_937870985.1 uncultured Chloroflexota bacterium | reverse complement strand
GCAAGCCTGACGCGCTCGACTTCCTCGACGATGTGCCGGACTCGCCGATCGAGCGGCGCGGGTAAGAGCGCAAGGGCCGGCTCGAGCTCGGTGGCCGGCAGGCTGGCAAGGTTGCCGATCCCGCACCCGGCGCGTTGCAGGATGTCGAGCGCCTCGTGGCACTCCGCGACACGAGCCGGGTAGCGCGACGCTGATAGCGCATGACGAATGCCGGAGTCGATCACCGCAAACACCGTGTCTCCCAGATGTGACGGGAGCCCGCGAACTCTCTCACTCCGATTCGAGAAGCGCAACAGCCCTCCAGTGACAGACGCGATCTGATCGAGCATTCCGACTGGCGCCCCGAGCCGATGTTCCGCCTGTTGCGCGATCGTGGCGACCTCGAAGCGGGTCAGCGTGACCTCGGCCAGCCTCGCGATCGCCGTGACCAGCGCGACGAGCAACGCCGCTGACGAGGCCAGCCCGACGCCGGGTGGGATCGTCCCACGATACGAGAACGCAACGCCGGGCAGACTTATGCCCGCGGCGGCGGTTGCTGCGATCGCTGCCCGCGGAAAGTCGAACCAGCCCGGAGCGATCGGCATCGCGCGACGGTCGAAGTTGGTGACAAGGTCGAGTGGTTCGGCGCGTGTTTCACTGGCCATGTCTAGCGCGGTTGCCTGGAGCAGCCCGTTGGCGCGACGCTGGGCAACGACAGCCACCCAGCGATCGATGGCCGCAGTGATGACCTCGCCGCCGTTGTAGTCGACATGATTCCCGACGATCTCGATTCGGCCCGGCGCAACGACCGTGATGTCTGGCTGGCTCCCCCAGAGGGTGGTGGCGTGGCGCTGAACGGGCAGATAGAGGGCGGCATCGGGCAGCGCATGGTTGCGCGGACCAGTGCTGTCGATAGTGGACGCGTCAGAGTCGGCTGCAACCATGCGCGCATCATAACAGGGCGCATCGCGCCGGCGTCCCGGCGCACGCACCGGACTCTTGCCTATAATCCCGTGCACGAATAGTGCGACGAAGTCGGACGCGTGGAGGAGGGGCGGGCGATGCGAAACCTGCTGGGCCGCCTGCTGCAACGGTCTTCGGCCGAGCTCGACCGGATCGCCGCGTCGTGGTCGGTGGAGCTTACAGGTCACGACCGACACTCCGACGTGTCGTTCCTCTATCGGACGATGACCGATGTCTGGGCTACCCGCGATGTGTGGGAGCGTGTTTCTCCGACTGGCAAGCGGCTTATTCGCGCGCTCGATGATCACGATGGCGCGGCCTGCCCGCCTGCTGTTCTGGCCGCCGAGGCCGAAGTCCCGTTGGCTGATGCTCGCCCCGAGCTCCGGCATCTCTTCGACCTGGGCATCATCTCTTCAGAGGGAACGGCTGATCCGGATGCTCCCGTCTTCTTGCCACGCGAGATGGGGCTGATGATCGAGCGCGTCGAGGCGGAACAATCGGCCATCGTCCAGTGGGACGCGCCGCTCGCCGAGCTGATGGCCGCCGTGCCATATCCAGAGCTGGAGGAGGCGGCGATTGCCTGGGGAGCGCGCGTGATCCCGGCGATGCACGCGCGCGGCGAGCTGGTCGGGCTGGTTCAAGCGCAGCTCTCACATCCCGACCGTGTCAGCCGCATGATCGCAACACTCTCTCCTCCCGCGCGCAATATCTGGGCGAGGCTCGGCACGGCCGGTGGTAGCCTGGCGCTCGACGAGCTGCTCTCGCCGGCCGATGTTCCACTGCAGGCGCGCCGTCGGATTCTTCGCGAGCTGGCCTCTCCGCTACTGCTCTGGCATGGGTACGACGAGAAGGGAACCCGGCTGGCAGCCGTGCCGGCCGAGATCCTCAATCCTCCGCCGGTCGAGGTCGAGCCGCCACCCGATTTGATCCTGCTGGAGACGGCTGATGTCGTCGAGCCGGAGTGGCTCTTCCCGTATGCGGCCGGCTGGGATGTATTGACGATCCTGCGCGAGGTCCAGCTGAGCGGCCCGCGCTGGCGTGTCCTCGCCGAAGCCGATCCCGCGTTGGTTCGACGGCTCTCCCGCAGGCTCTGGTGGGCGGATCGGGAAACACGAGATGTGCCAACCGGCTACCTGTCGTTCGTCGTCCGTGTTGCGGCGCTGGCCGGCATCCTCCGCGACGACGATGGACGCGCGGTCCCCGGCGAGGCCGGAAAAGCCGTGGGATCGTCGGCGGGCAGCTTGTCGATGACGGTGAGCCGCGTGGCGAAGGTCGTGCCATGCTTGGCGTAGACTGCGCCGTCGATCCCGGCGGAGAACACGACCAGGACCGTGCCCGCAAAGAACAGGCCGAGCTCGATCGGGGAGAAGACCATGCC
>CALMXF010000403.1 GCA_937870985.1 uncultured Chloroflexota bacterium | reverse complement strand
CGACGACTGCGGAGTCGATGCCGCCGCTGAGCCCGACGACCGCGCCAGAGACGCCGGCCACCTCGATCTGTGCGGCAATCCACTGTTCGATTCTCTCGGCAAGGCTCATGCCCACTCCTCATCCAGCCAACGGCGTATAGCGTCGATCAGGGTCACCGTCGACGTCGGCGACCACGGTAGCAGCAACCGGGGTATCGTCAAGGGGATAGCCCGCCGCGACAGAGATCCGCGAATGGGCGAAAAACGCATCCATACGAGTTTCCGTTCGTTGTATATGTCGAGGCGGTGGATGTGGCCGATGCCGCGGCCAGGAGTTCGGTGGGATCGGGAGAGTGTCTTGCTAGTAGTGGTTGCACTCGTCGCGGCTGGCGTGCTCACGATATTGTCTATCCGCTCGATGGCCGTCGCGTTCGCGCATTCCGTCGATTCCCGTGTCGTCCCCGCTGATGTCCAGTCGCACGGACAACGCGCGCCGCGAGGCTATCTGGCGTCGGGCGAGGCTGCCGTCCTGGTTTTCGACATCCTCATGTCAATCGGCATTGCTCTGCTGACCGTTGGCCTTGCCGCAACCGCGGCGTTGCCCGGGCGGTTGGTGGCGGGCGCTCTGCTCGCTCAAGTGGCGGTGTTCGGTTCGCTCGTTTCGCCGCAGATCAGTGTCTCGTTCGGTCGGCTCCGTGTGCGCCCGGTTGCCCTGGCGTTGTGTGTGGCTCAACTCGCAAACGTCGTATTCTTCGTGCGCGCGATTCAATCGCTCATCTAGGCGCGCTGCCGTTACGAGCGCTTGCGTCGCTCGTTATTCGGGCGCCATTGCACCAGAGGCGCATCGGGATCTGTCAGCGTCGTCAACCACACTTCGTCGGCTATAGTTGTTGGCGCGCCGTGGCCCGCGTAGATCTTCGTCGTCCCCGGGAAGTCCGCTAGCCTGCGCACGCTCACCGCGAGCGCTTCCAACGACGCACCTGGCTCGGCTGTGTGTCCGGCGCCCCCCTTCAGCAACGTATCGCCAGTGAACAGCGCCTCCGCGGCTGGCACCCAGAGGGTGATGCTTCCCGCCGTATGGCCGGGAGTGTGGAGGACGCGCACCTCGACGGGACCGATTGTCAGCCTGTCGCCGTTGCGTAGCGGTCGATCGATCCGGACCGGATCGACGATAAACGGCAACGTCAACCCCTGGCCGTGAGGATCGGCGAAGAGGCCGGCGTCGGCTGGATGGGCGGCGATCGGGATGCCCATCTCCTGGAGTCGAGCCATATCGGTGATGTGGTCCCAGTGGCCGTGGGTTGCGACGACAAGGCGCGGCGGAGCCTGAAGCTCTGTTGCGGCGTCAATCGCGCCGTGCCAGGCGTCACGCGGCGCGTCGACGACGATCGATCCCACCCCTGGGACGATGATCGCATAGCACGCCGTGTGCAGCGGCCCTCCGACAAAGCGTCGGATGACCACCTGTTCCTTGATGTCGATCACGCTTCACCCCCTCGCCGCGTTTCTCTGCACATTCTACGGGCGAAAAGCAGCAAGCCGACCCGTTGACGGGCGGCTTGCCTGGGGGAGGGGGTTTGGGGTTATTGGGGGTCACAGCAGTTGGGGCCGCTGTGCCAGTGATAATCCGGATGACAGCGATGTGGTTACGTTGCGGATTGACCCATGCGGTTGTGGTACGTTGTGCGCCAACGTGGATGATCAGCACCGAGCCTCTCGGAGGCGAAAGGGGCATGCGGCGTCATGGCGATGATGATGGAC
>CALMXF010000402.1 GCA_937870985.1 uncultured Chloroflexota bacterium | reverse complement strand
CAGCGAGGCCGCTACGGAACCAACGGGCCGGCGATGGGACTTGGCGCAGCAGCCCATCCCCATCGCCCCGCGACTCGTCCCCTACTCTCCCCGGCCCAGGTGCCGGTCGTACCACTCGACAACGCGCCCCAGCAGGTCTAGCTGATGCTTACGCTCGCCGATGGTATGCGGCTCGCGCGGGTATGTCACCAACTGTGTCTCGACTCCGACCGCCTTCAACCCCTCGTACAGCTCATAACCCTGCGTTGGCGGAACGCGAGCGTCGGCCCCTCCGTAGAGGATCAGGGTCGGCGTCGTCGCGTTGCCGATCAGCCGGATCGGGGACAGCCGCCAGTGCGTCTCGACATCGTCGACAACCGACCCGAGGTAGGCGTCGAACACACCGCGAACATCCGCCGTTCCCTGGAAGCTGACCCAGTTCGAAATGCCTGCGCCGGAGACAGCTGCCTTGAAGCGATTGCTATGGGTGATCGTCCAGTTCGTCAGGAATCCGCCGCCGCTCCAGCCGCCGACGACGAGCTGCTCCGGATCTGCGATCCCGCGCTCGATCATCGCATCGACCCCAGTGATCAGATCGTCCCAATCTGGCTCGCCATAGCAGCCGACGATGGCGCAAAGAAACTCCGAGCCCTGGCCGGACGATCCACGCGGGTTCGGCATCAGCACTGCATAGCCGCGCTGGGCCAGGAACTGACCCCAGTCGTGCCAGTTCGTGTAGAGCTGAGTCGTCCATGCGCCGCACGGTCCACCGTGGATATGGAGTAGCAACGGATAGCGCTGCCCCTCCTGGTAACCGACCGGAAGGATCAGCAGGCCCTCGATCTCCATCCCATCGGTTGAAGTCCAGGTAACCTCGCGCATCTCGCCGAAGTCATAGTCGCGCACCCAGGGGTTCAGATCCGTCAGCTTGCGGGGCGTCCCCCCGATATCGGCGACGTACAGGTCTGCCAACGTGTCGTTGCCCGCGCGAGCGAACGCGACCCGCGAACCATCCCGCGAAACGCTCAGCGGATGCCCCGACCGGCCCGCGGAGCCGGCCGGCAGAGCGAAGGCCGCCTCGGCGCTTCGTGCCTCGACATCGACGAAGCGGATGGCATGCTGCTGTCCCTCCTCGATCATCGCCAGCAGGCGGTCACCTTCGGGCAGCCAGCTCACGCTGGTGAACGACCCCTTGTAGTCGGGGAGGACCACACGAGACTCACCGCCGCCGACCGGGATGATCCGCAGCGAGAACAACGACGGCATCCGATGTTCGCAGCCGATGAAGGCCAGCGTCGAGCCATCGGGGCTGAAGCTTGGGGCATCGCCAAGGCCCTCGAAGTTTCCGAGGCGATGCATCGTGCCGTCCATCTCGAAGGTCGCGAGATCCGGGGCGAACAGGTGGTCGGCCTTCGGCCCGGGAGCGACAACGGCAGCCAGCCCCTGTGAATCCGGCGCCCAGGAGAATCCACGTCCCGCGAGCGAGCCGACATGCAATCCCTCCGGGGAGATCCGCCGTGACTCCGGCAGCACCCCGGCAGCGCGGAGATCCTCCGGAAGGTCGATCACCCACAGGCTTGCGCGCTTCAGATCCGCGTCGACGACATGCTCGTCGTCACGTTCCTCCTGCCGGCGTTTCGCATCCGGAGACTCGCCGTCCATCGCGGTGAACGCAAGCATCCGACCATCCGGCGACCACTCGACGCTGGTGACCGGCCCCGGGTGCTCCGTGAGCCGGATCGCCTCGCCGCCACTGAGTGTGATGACGTACACCTGCGTGACGCCGCGCTTGAGCCGGTCCGACAGGAACGCGATGGCCGAGCCGTCCGGAGACCAACGAGGCGCGCCGTCCACGACCTCCGACGTGGTCAGCCGTCGAGAGGCGCCACCCTCGGCGCTCACCAGCCAGATCGCGCTGGTCGGGGCCTCGCCCTCGACTGACGCCGCGGTTGTTACGTAGGCAACCTGGCTGCCGTCTGGCGAGATCTGGATATCAGCAAGCACGGTCGCGGCCACCGCCACATCGAACGGCAGCATTCGAATATCAGTCACTTCTTCTCCACTAGCTATTCTCGCTTACTTACCGTAGTCCTCAGGCCGTCGAACACCTTGCTGGTGCTCCTGCAGCTTTGCCCACGAGTGCATTGGCAACTCGGGGACGCGCGGCAACGGCTCGCCATCGACCAACGTCTCCGTTGCGGTCAACAGCTGCGCGCCCGAACGCCGGTCCATGCCGGCATCGAAGAATGCGTACTCCCCTTCGTCTAGCCGGAAGATCGCGACGTCGGCCGGCGCTCCGACCGACAGCGTGCCGAGCTCGGGCTTGCCCATCGCCTTCGCCGCGTTCGTGGTCGCTCGCGCGATGACGTCCGGCAGGCTCATGCCCAGGTTGAGGAACTTCGACAATGTAGTCGGCAAGTCGAACATCGGCCCCTGCCGGGCAGTCTGGTGGATGTCGCTGGAAATCACGTCTGGCACGACGCCCTGATCCAGCATCGCCTCAGTCACCTCGTAGGAGAACGAGCCGCCGCCGTGGCCGATGTCCAGCACCAGTCCGCGCTTCTGCAACTCCTGGATCTCCGGGAGAACCTTGCCGTCCTCATCCATAATCCGCATGTCGCCGCCGGTGAAGCAGTGAGTCAGGATGTCGCCCGGACGCAGCAGGCCGGCCACCTCGCGGATCGTCGGCGGTCCGGAGCCGATGTGGACCATCAGCGGCAGTCCGACCCTGTCGGCCAGCTCACGCGCGCGCTCGACCGCCAGCAGGCCGACACCTCGTGTGGTGTTGCGGTCGATTCGCGCCTTGATCCCGAGGATCAGATCGCGATTCTCGTTGACGATCGACTCGGCGAGATCGACATTCAGGTAATCGGGGTTCGACAGTTCCCAGGTCGGCGCGACCAGACCAATCGCCGACAGGTTCAGCAACGCGAACGCGCGAATCCGGCTCGGCTCGACGATGAATCGGCGGAAGCCGGGGAACGTATACGATCCCGCACTGCCGACATCCAGCCAGGTCGTCACCCCGCTGACCGCGGCGACCGGGTCCGGCTCGATACCCCAGTAGGTGACGCCCCAGTAGATATGTGTGTGCAGATCGACGAGGCCCGGCGTCACGATCTGCCCACTCGCGTCGATGACACGCGCCGCGTTCGTCGCGTCGATCCCGGCAGCGACTGCCGCGACCTTCCCGCCGCTGATCGCGACATCCAGCTCCCCGTCAACTTCCGAGGCCGGGTCGATCACCCGCCCGCCACGAATCACGGTGTCGTATTGACCTGCCTGCATCTGTCACTGCCCTCCCTGCCGGCGGCATCGCCACGTCGCTCGGACAACCTACTGGCGAGGCCGGAGTCCGTCAATGGCTCTCGCGGGATTAGCCCGTGTCGTCTACCATGCGCGACGGAGAATGAGGGACGCCGGGAGAGAAAGGAACAGCAATGAACGTCTATATCTCGGTCGACATGGAGGGGATCACCGGCATCGTTCACGGCGACATGATGGGCGCGGAGGGACGCGAGTACGACCGTGGCCGGCGGCTGATGACCGGAGACGCCAACGCCGCCGTCGAGGGCGCGGCCCGCGCCGGAGCAGACTACATCCTCGTCGCGGACGGCCACGGCCCGATGCGCAATATCTTCTTCGAGGATCTGCACCCTGCCGCGCACCTGATGAGCGGCAGCGCGAACGCTCGCGACTACTGCCAGCTCCAGGGCGTCGATAGCCGCTCGTTCGACGCCGCGCTCTTCGTTGGCTATCACGCGATGGCGCAGACCTACGACGCCGTCCACCCGCACACCATCGCTGGCGTCGCCGTCCACGAGTTGCGGGTCAACGGCAAGCCCCACGGCGAGACCGGCCTGAACGCGGCAATCCTCGGCGCGCTGAGCATTCCGGTCGTGCTCGTCACTGGCGACCTGACGACCACGAAAGAAGCGCGGTCGTTCCTCGGAGAGCAGATCGAGACGGTCGTGGTCAAGGAAGCGAGCGGCCGCAACGCGGCCATCTGCCGGCCGCTGAAGGCCGCCCAGGATGACATCATCGCAGCCGCCGAACGGGCGCTCATCCAGCTCGACAAAGCCCATGTCTACGCGCCCGGCAGCCCGCTTTCGATCGAGGTCGATTTCCTGACGATGCAGCAGTGCGACCGCGCCGCGCGGACGGCCGGTATCGAGCGACTCGGCCCGGTCACGATCTCCGTCCCCGGCGACGACGCCTGGGAGCAGTACCGCGTCCTCTGGGCCGGCCTGCGCTCGTCGCTCTACGAACCAGCGTCGTGGCTCGCCTGACGGATTTAGCGTAGTACCGTCGCGGTGTTTCAGAGAGGAGCTCACATGTCCCGGCAGCAGATCCTCGACCGGCTCGACTGGCGCTCGATCGGTCCGACCCGTGGCGGGCGGGTGACGACGGTCAGCGGCGACCCGGCTCACCTCGGCGTCTTCTACTTCGGCTCGACCGGCGGAGGAGTCTGGAAGACCGACGATGCCGGATCGACCTGGCAGAACGTCTCCGACGGCTACTTCCGGCGCTCGTCAGTCGGCGCGCTGGCCGTCGCGCCATCCGACCCGAACGTCATTTATGCTGGCATGGGCGAGTCGACAATCCGCGGCAACGTCTCGCACGGCGACGGCATCTACCGGTCGACCGACGCCGGACAGACCTGGCAACATATCGGCCTCGGAGCAGTCCGCCACATCGGTCGCGTCGTCATCCATCCTACGAATCCCGACCTGGTCTGGGTAGCCGCCTTCGGCCATGCCCACGGCCCCAGCGCCGAACGCGGCGTATACCGCTCGCGAGACGGCGGATCGACCTGGCAGCAGGTGCTATTCGTCAACGAACGCACCGGCGCCAACTTCCTAGAGATCGACCCGACCAATCCACGCATCCTCTACGCGTGCTTCTGGGAGGCAGAGCGCGGCCCGCACTATCTCAACAGCGGCGGCCCGGGCAGCGCGATCTTCCGCTCGACCGACGGTGGCGATACCTGGCAGGAGATCACGAAGAATCCGGGCATGCCCGAGGGGAACAAGGGCAAGATGGAGATCGCCATTGCCGCTAGCGGCAACCGCATCTGGGCGATCGTCGAGGCCGATCAGCTGACCAGGAAGAATGGGGTCTACCGCTCGGAGGATCGCGGGGAGACCTGGCAACAGCTCTCCAGCGACACAAACCTCACCGGCCGGCCGTGGTACTTCAACCACATTCGCGCCGATCCGCGCGACCCCAACACAGTCTGGGTGCTGAACTTCGAGATCTGGCGTTCGGTCGACGGAGGCGCGACATATTCGGTCGTCGCCGGCCCGCATGCCGACTACCATGATCTCTGGATCGACCCGGCCAACACCGACCGCGTCATTCTCGCCGGCGACGGCGGAGGCTGCGTCAGTGTCAACGGTGGCCAGAGTTGGTCGACGATCTACAACCAGCCAACCGGCGAGTTCTATCACGCGACCGCCGACACGCGATATCCCTATCGCGTCTACGGCGCGCAGCAGGACAACACAACGATGAGCGTGCCGAGCCGCTCGGACACCGACGCGATCGCGCTGACCGACTGGTACGAGATCGGCGGCGGAGAGTCTGGCTACATCGCGATCCGCCCCGACGACCCCGACATCATCTACGCGGGCGCGCAGGCCGGCACACTGACGCGCTACGACCACGGACGCGCACAGGTGCTCGACATCGCAGTATGGCCGGAGAGTGTTCGTGGCGCGGGATCGGAAGCCTACAAGTTCCGCACCAACTGGACGTCACCGACGCTCCTCGCGCCCGACAACCCCGACGTACTCTATTACGGGTCCAACGTCGTTCACCGCTCAACCAGCGGGGGCCGCGCCTGGGAAGTGATCTCCCCGGATCTGACCCGGGCCGACCCGGAGACACTCCACTCATCCGGCGGAGAGATCACCAAAGACAACAGCGGCGCAGAGGTGTACGCGACCGTCTTTACCATCGCCATCTCGCCGCTCGATCCGCAGGTCATCTGGGCAGGCTCCGACGACGGCCTCGTCCACATCAGCCGCGACCGCGGCGCGACGTGGGATGACGCGACCCCGTCAACAATCCCCGACTGGGCGCTGATGAGCCTCATCGAAGCCTCTCCCCACGACCCGGCCACGGCCTGGCTCGCGGCCACACGATATAAGCTGAACGACTTCCATCCGTATATTTATGTCACGCATGACTACGGCACGAGCTGGACGAGGATCACCAACGGCATCCCGGACGACATCTTCACCCGTGTCGTTCGCGAGGATCCGATCGTTCCGGGGCTGCTCTACGCTGGCTCCGAAGTTGGCATCTACGTCTCGTTCGACGCAGGCGCCAACTGGCAGCCGATGGCCGGCACATCGCCGGAGACCGCGAAGGTGGGGTTGCCCGTCGTTCCGATCCACGATCTCGTCGTCGTCGGTGACGAGCTGCTCGTCTGCACTCATGGCCGCGCGTTCTGGATCCTGGACGACCTGACACTGGTGCGCCAGCTCGCGGGCGACAACGAATCTGACGCGGCCCGCTTGTTCCAGCCGAAGGACACGGTCCGCTCGACGCGCCTGAGCGGCTTCGGCAACGCGGAGGTTCCCGGTCGCAACTACCTCTTCGTCGGCGGCATCGTTCAGACCTACATCCCGGTCAAGGATCAGTGGGGGCAGACACGCCGCCGCTTCCTCGATGCCGGCCACAACCCCGACGACGGCGTCGTCTTCTACTACATCCTCCCGGAAGCTCCGAAGGAGCCAGTCAGTCTGACGATCTTCGACGCCGCCGGCGCCGAGATCCGCGCGTTCCGCAGCAAGCCGCTAGCCAGCGGAGCGGGCAATGACACGAACGAGACGTATATCCCATCCCTCGCGGGGCTGAACCGATTCGTCTGGAATATGCGCCACGCCGACGCCGTCAAGCTCATGGCGAAGGGCGGCGATCAGCCATCAACGGTCGGCCCACGCGCCATCCCCAGCGACTACGAGGCGCGGCTGTCTGTTGGCCAGACTGAGCTGTCGCAGCGCTTCACGATACTGAAGGATCCGCGCTACGAGGCCACGCCGGAAGATCTGCAGGCACAGCTCGACTTCCTGTTGAAGATCCGCGGCAAGCTCTCCGAGACCAACACGGCGATCAACCGGATCCGCTCGGCCCGCGAGCAGATCGGCCGCTGGGTAGCTCGTGCGGAGCGCACGAGCGACGGGGCGAAGATCGGAGCTAAAGGCCGGCAAATCACGGAGTCCATCGACGCGATCGAGGCGGCGCTGATCCAGGTGCGGGCGAAAAGCCCCAAGGACACGCTCAACGTGCCGGTCATGCTCAACTCGAAGCTCGGCCGCCTCGCAGGAGCGGTAGCCAGCGCCGACGAGCCTCCGACGAAGCAGGCCGTCGAGGTCTTCGAGGAACTGTCGGCGCGCATTGACGCACAGGTCACGCGGCTGCATGGCCTGTTAGAAACGGAGCTCCCGTCGTTCAACGCGCTCGTCGCGCAAGCTAACATCGATCCAGTCGCGGTCGGCGACAACTGATACTCGTCACACGGAAGAATAGACACGATGGGGAGGGTGGCAGCACCCTCCCTCGACCCTCAGATTGACTCGGGAGAGAAGGGATCAGACAGGGTGGCAAGCAAACCAGAGGGCACGGTCGGGATCGTCGTCGGCAGCGCCAACGCGCGGGTCGGCATGCAGGCAGCGGTCGACGTGCTGCGT
>CALMXF010000401.1 GCA_937870985.1 uncultured Chloroflexota bacterium | reverse complement strand
GGCCGGCCGGCGAGGACTACGCCCTGCCGACCGAGACCTGGCGCGAGCACGTCGCCCGGCGGCAGCGCTACGAGGACATCTGGCAGAAGCTGGTCGGCGGCGAGGTGTCGTCGATCGACGACCTGATCACCTATAACCTGAACATTCGCCAGTTCGCCCAGGACGTCATCCACCACGCGGAGGGG
Organism: uncultured Chloroflexota bacterium; assembly: GCA_937870985.1. Classification (GTDB taxonomy): domain Bacteria; phylum Chloroflexota; class Chloroflexia; order Thermomicrobiales; family CFX8; genus JAMLIA01. Next base: position 3,983 of record CALMXF010000401.1, on the reverse strand, counting down.
CCGGAGCTGGTGCGCGCGTTCTTCAAGGCGATCGCGAACGTCTCGGTGCTGGATCCGACCTGCGGCTCCGGCGCGTTCCTGTTCGCGGCGCTGAACATCCTCGCGCCGCTCTACGATGCCTGCCTGGAGCGGATGGAGGAGCTGGTCGCCGAGCTTGACCGCTCGGCCGAGGCCCACCGGCCGGAGAAGTACAAGGACTTCCGCGCCACGCTGGCCGAGGTCGAGAAGCACGCCAGCCGCAACTACTACATCTTCAAGAGCATCATCATCCAGAACCTGTACGGGGTCGACATCATGGAGGAGGCAGTCGAGATCTGCAAGCTGCGCCTCTTCCTGAAGCTCGCCTCCGAGCTGGAGGCCGGCCAGACCCCCGAGCCGCTGCCGGATATCGACTTCAACATCCGCGCCGGCAATACGCTGGTCGGCTTCGCGACGATGGACGAGGTGCGCAAGGCGGCCACCGCCGCTCCAGTTGGCGAGATGCAAGTCCAGATGCGAATGGTCGATGGCGAGACACAGCGCGAACTCGATCGGATTACTGAAGAAGCGGCCAACGCCGACGCAGCCTACCAGCAGTTCCGCCTTCAGCAGACGCTGCTTGGAGGCATCGTCACGCCAGCCGACAAGGCCAACCTGCGCGATCGTCTGCGAACGCTCTCGGATACGCTCGACCGCTACCTCGCCCGCCTGTACGGCATCGACAGCAACAACATCCGCAACAAGCAGGAATATGTAAAGCGCTTCGCCGCCTGGCGCGCCAGCCACCAGCCGTTCCACTGGGTCGTCGACTTCTACGGGATCATGCACCGGGGCGGGTTCGACGTGATTATTGGAAACCCGCCGTATGTTGAGTGGTCAAAGATTCGGGACTATGACGTTCCGAAGAAGACCTATTTGACGCGAGACTCAGGCAATGTCTATGCCGCACTATGTGAACGTGCTTACATGATGATGGCGGCTGGCGGATTCTTCGGCATGATCGTTCCAATGAGCAGCGTCTCTACGGACCGAATGAAGCCTCTTCGGGATCTTTGGGCTAGCCAGCAACTTCATACATATGCGAGTCACTACTCAGGCGATGCACATCCATCAGTACTGTTCACCGGGGTGAAGTTTCGACTCACAATTCTTGTCCAGTCGAAGAAATCGTCAGCGCCGCAGTTGTTCACTACTCACTTCCAACGCTGGTATCCGGAAGGAAGGGATGCGCTATTTCAGCTTATCCATTACATAAACATTAGTCGAGATCACTGTAGACTGAATCTCTATCCCAAAATTGGATCATCTCTTCAACTGCACATCATCGATCGCTTGATCGATAAGTATCAACAGATGGGGTTGAGGATCAGTAAGTCATCTGATTATCCCGTGTACAGCCATAGAATTATCGCCCATGTCGTTAAAGCGATGGATTTTATCCCATACTTCGCAAGCCAACGGGATGGTGTTAAGAAGTCTGAAGATTACAAGATCTTTGAAGCGTTCACGCCTCTGGAGCGTGATTCCCTATGCTGTATTCTTAATAGCAGTCTGTTCTATAGTTGGTTTGTCGCATATTCCGATGTATACCATGCGGGAAGAAAGCTTATCCTTGACTTTCCCAGCTCGCTTGACGAGCTGTCTGATAAGTTTGGAGATGAACTACAGCGCTATAGCGATCTGTTGATGGAAAGTCTACGCGCAAACGCTGTGCGGCGGAAAGTACCGTATCGAACCACCGGTATCGTCGAGTATGATGAGTTCTACCCTCGCTTGTCCAAACCCATCATCGACGAGATCGACCGCGTGCTAGCGCGGCACTACGGGTTCACCGACGAGGAGCTGGACTTCATCATCAACTACGACATCAAGTACCGGATGGGGCGGGACGGGATGGCCGGCGGCGGGGACGAGTGAGCGGTGGTGATGGACACTGAGCAGATGCGGCAGCTGATCGCGGGTGGCGAGTCGTTCACCGTCGAGTTCAAGAGTGACAAGCAGCGGCTGTCGGATCGTGATCTGTGTGAGAACGTCGTCTGTCTGGCGAACGCCGACGGAGGTGTGATTCTCGTCGGCGTCGAGAACGACGGCCGAGTGACGGGAGCAAAGCCCCGGCACGACGGAACGACCGAGCCGCGCAAGCTCCAGGCGATGATCTTCAATAACACCGTCCCGTCGATCAACACTCGCGTCAGCGTCCATCGCATTGATGACGCTGACGTGCTGGCGGTCGAGGTCGATGCCTACCCCGCGATCTGCGCGACGAATGATGGGAAGACCCTGCGCCGGGTCGACGGCATCGACGGACCCGAGTGCCGGCCCTTCTTGCCCCACGAGCACGCGAGCCGCCGTAGCGACCTGGGCTTGCTTGACTACTCGGCGCAGCGAGTCGACGGCGCGACCTGGGACGATCTTGACCCGTTGGAGATCGAGCGCCTGCGGCAGACGATAGCTCGCCGCAGCGCGGAGCGGGCGCTTCAGGAGCTGGATAACGTCAGCCTAGTTCAAGCGTTGCAGCTCGTCGAGAGCAGAGATGGCGGTTTGATTCCGAACGTCGCGGGCATGCTGCTGCTTGGTCGTGAGCCAGCGATCAGGCAGGCCCTACCGACTCATGAGGTCGCGTTCCAGGTGCTTGATGAACGAGGCGACGTGCCGGTCAACGACTGGTTTCATGGCCCGCTCCTACGGACGCTTGAAGAGATCGAGCTGCGCTTCAGCGCGCGCAACGAGGAGCGCGAAGCAATCGTGGGCTTGTTTCGGTTGCCAGTGCCGGACTACGCCCCCGATGCCTTTCGCGAGGCATTAAACAATGCGGTCGTGCATCGCGACTATGCCAGGCGTGGCGCCGTCCACATCCAGCTCTATCCGGACCATCTGTTTCTGAGTAATCCGGGTGGGTTTGTCGAGGGTATCCGTCTCGATAACCTGCTCACCCATGAGCCGAAGCCGCGTAATCAGCGTCTTGCGGCCGCGTTCAGAAGAATTGGTCTGGTCGAGACAACAGGACGGGGGATCGATCGTATTTTCGAGGGGCAGTTGCGCTATGGCCGTCCGGCCCCGGATTATGGCGCCAGCGATCGAGAGGCAGTTCGCCTGACGCTCCGTGGTGGTGATAGCAGCCTGGAGTTCGCCGTCTTTGTGTACGAACAGGACCGCGCTGGCAGCCGACTGAGCCTCGAAGACTTGATCGTTCTCGACCAGCTCCAATACGAGCGTCGACTGAGCGCAGAGACAGTAGCTTCGCTCATCCAGCGTGACGGGACGCGGGCGCGTGCCACGTTGGAGCGATTGGTAGAGAGGGGGTTGATTGAGGCAATCGGGAATGCCCGGAGCCGCTCATATCATCTCAGCGCAATGCTCTACCGTCGGTTTGGCACACCATCAGGCTACGTTCGGCTTCGCGGTTTCGATGCGATCCAGCAGGAGTCGATGATTCTCTCCTACGTTACGGCACACGGGCGGATCACTCGCCGTGAGGTCAGGACACTGTGCGGTATTGAGGACCATCAAGCACGCTATCTCCTTCAGCGGCTCGTACGAGAGAATAAGCTGCGGCAACGCGGCGAGCGCCGCGGCGCGTACTACGAGCTTCATTTGGATGAAACGCCATAGTTATGGTAGACAACTAAAACAACATGAGATGTATACCATAACTATGGTATACCACCATATACCGCTTCATGGTTATGGATTGTACGTTCAGTTACCTGAGGGCTTTCTTCCCTATCGTCGACAACAGACAGCCATTGAAAAAGGGTCGGTGTCGTGACGACCAGCGATACCCCGATATGCCCACTCCTCGCCCTCTTCTGCTCGCGCTCCTGCCCTGGCAGCGTGATCCTGCGCGCCTACGATCTGGCGGTGGCGTTGCGCGGGGCCGGGGTGGCGGTGGTCGGTGGGTTCGTCGATCACGTGATCGACAAGATCGGGACCACGCTGATCGGCTCGTACGGCCAGGTCACCGAGGCCATGCGTCGACATCGGGTGGAGGCCTCGGCGAGCGA